>JBFHPZ010000455.1:0-2675 GCA_041592495.1 Gammaproteobacteria bacterium
AACGTCGGTTCTGGCAATTGCCCGGTGTTTATTCGACTGCTGTCGGTTATGCCGCCGGTTACACTAACAAACCAGGCTATCAGGAGGTCTGTAGTGGTTTAACCGGACATAATGAAGTGGTTCTGGTTGTGTTTGATCCGAGCCAAATCAGTTTTTCAGAACTGTTGAAATGTTTCTGGGAGTCGCATAACCCAACTCAGGGTATGAGGCAGGGTAATGATGTCGGCACACAATATCGTTCGGGTATTTACACTAATGATACAGCGCAATTAGAACTCGCCCGGGATTCAAAAGATCGCTATCAACAATGTTTGACACAAGCTGGTTACGGCGAAATAACCACCGAGATTATGCCTGCTACAGAATTTTATTATGCTGAAGATTACCATCAGCAATATCTGGCCAAGAATCCCAATGGTTATTGTGGTCTGGGGGGCATGGGTGTTAGTTATAGTGATGGTTAGGGATTATTGATAATAATGATGGCCACACCCGCTATCACCAGAGTACCGCCGATGATTACACTGGCATTTAGATGTATGTGGCGAAACATAACAAAGGCAAACAGAGCCACAAAGACTGGATAGGTAATTTCAATAAGGCTGGCCAGGGTCGCATTTTTGCTACCTATGGACATAAACAACAAAACACTCGCCGCAATGCTGGTGAGTCCTATCGCTGATATAGTCAGTTGCTGGGATAAGGCTAAACCCGTGAACGTAATAATATCCTGTCGTAAATTTTGCAAATAGAATGGCGCGAGCAATACTACCGGCAATGCAGTTAGTAACAGTACGCTATAAAGTGACATCTTTTTCAGGGCATTATCAACCAGGGGATAATGAATCCCCCAGATCAGGGCAGCCGCCAGCGCAGTAACATACCAGGGAAGTTGCATTTCCGTCTCCTGATGATTAATACAAGTCAGGAGAACTTTATGGTATTTGCAGAATTAATCAACAACTCCAGCATTAAATCGGAAGCCCCCAGGTGTGGTGCAATTCTGATATCTGAATTCGGGTTATTCTGTTTAGCCTGCTCAACCAGTTGTGGAATATCTTCCACCACATGACGCCCTGAATTCAGAAAATATGGCAACACAATCACTTCACTGGCACCTTCATCAATACACAGCTGAATGCCTTCCGGTATGGAAGGTGACGCCAGTTCAAGAAATCCTGGATGGACAATTTCATACTGATGTTGACAGTTCTGTTTCAGTTTGGCGGCAAGTTCAATTACTTCATCGTTTGATTGTTTGCGGCGACTGCCGTGAGCAACAAGGACAAGAGCTTTCATGATGATTCCTGGGGAGTTGAGATCAATTGTTTATATTTCAATAATGCTGACTGTCGTGTTTCGTCTAGATCAATAATAGGTGGCGGGTAATCTAGTTCAAACGATTCCGGGGCCCATTGTCTGATATAGTCCAGTTCAGGATCAAATCGTCGGGTTTGAGTTAAGGGATTAAAAATTCGATAGTAGGGAGCAGCATCCACACCACAACCAGCTACCCATTGCCAGCCCATACTGTTGTTGGCAAGATCGGCGTCGACAAGTGTATCCCAGAACCATTTAGCACCATCCAGCCAGTGATAACCGAGGTTCTTTGTTAAATATGATGCGACTATCATGCGAACCCGGTTATGCATCCAGCCGGTTGCCCAGAGTTGTTTCATACCGGCATCAATAATTGGCGTGCCGGTTTCACCCCGACACCAGGGCTCAAATTTCTTGCCGGGTTTTTTCCAGAATTTGGCCGTGTATCGTGCATCCATGGATTTACTGGCAGTGTGCGGATAGTGCCAGAGTATATTGTGTGCAAACTCTCGCCAGATGAGCTGGTTCAAATAACGTTCAGCAGATACGCTGGACTGATGGCCAAATTGCCCATCCAGGTAAGGCAGCAACAAACTGTAAATCTGCTCAACGGTGATTTCACCAAAGTGCAAATGGGCTGACAGGGCAGAGGTGCCATCAACTGAAGGTATGTCACGCTGGCTATGGTAATTACTCAAAATATGTTCCAGGAATTCATGAATACGCAACAGTGCCGATTGCTCGCCCGGCTGCCAGTATTGTTCAAGTTTTGCATACCAGTTGAAATCATCATTCAGGTTCAAATCATCGATACAAGCAGACTTATCCGGATGAACTGCTTTGATCGATTTTAATTTGTGAATGTTGCTTGAATGATGTGTATCAAGCTCGTTCAGCCTGCTGCGAATTTTTTTGGAGAACGGGGTATAGACCCGGTAAGGTAAATGCTGATTATTAAGAATGCTACCTGGCTTGAAAAATAGTCCGGCGTCAAAACCGTGTACGTCTACAGAGAGGCTGTTCAGAGTTTTTATAAGGTTTTCATCTCTATGATGAAGATGAGGTTCATACAGTCGGTTAAATACAACCGACTGAGTCTTGTTTGTATTAATCAGGTCAGTAAGAATTTGACTGCTATTTCCTTTGTAGCAATGCAATGTAAGGTTGTATTTTTTTAAATCTGCCTCTAATGCCTGTAAACTTTTATCCAGCCACCAGCGTGAAGCGCCACCGGGTTGCCAGGGTGACTCTTCCTCGGGAGAGTGGATATAAACAGGTAGTATCGCATCGCTATGTTCACACGCCCAATTCAGTGCAGGATTGTTGTGCAATCTTAAATCGCGACGAAACCAGAC
>JBFHPZ010000456.1:0-2673 GCA_041592495.1 Gammaproteobacteria bacterium
AGCCGCTGGTATTGCGGGATATCGCGGAAGAACTGGAATTACACGAATCCACTATCTCCCGAGTCACCACCCAAAAGTACATGCACACCCCACGGGGCGTATTTGAATTCAAGTATTTCTTCTCCAGCCATGTCGGTACCGCAGATGGCGGAGAGTGTTCGGCTACGGCCATTAGAGCCATGATCAAAAAGCTGATCGATAGTGAAGATCCTCGAAAACCAATGAGCGACAATAAAATTGCCAGCGTATTGGTTGAACAGGGCATAAATGTGGCGCGTCGCACTGTGGCCAAATACCGTGAAGCCATGATGATACCGCCATCTAACGAGCGTAAACGCCTCTCCTGAGGCAAGAGCAATTTTAAGGAGTTCTTATGCAACTCAATCTAACTGGACACCATGTCGAAATTACCGATGCCCTACGTCAATATGTACAGGATAAAATGGAACGTGTTGAGCGCCATTTTGACAAAGTAACTAACACCCATGTCATTTTGTCAGTAGAAAATGTACGACATAAGGCAGAAGCCACCGTCAACATGAGCGGCAATAACATTTTCGCTGAAAACACAGAAGACGATATGTATGCCGCCATTGATGGCTTGATCGACAAGCTGGATCGCCAGGTGAAAAAACACAAGGAAAAAGTTAAGAACCATCACCACAAGCAACCTGACCTGACCTGATAATGATGATGTAGCCCATGGATATCAACAAGCTCATAGCACCCGACCGCGTTATTTGTCTGAAAGATATCAGTAGCAAAAAACGTGTACTGGAGAAACTCAGCGAATTACTCTGTTTGGGTGCTGCTGAATTTGATACCGCCGATGTCTTCAATCGTCTCATCGAACGAGAGCGCCTGGGCTCCACCGGACTGGGTCATGGCGTTGCTCTGCCACATGGCAGAATGGGTGAAAATGAAATCACTGTAGGCGCCTTCATCAAGCTTGATGAAGGCGTGGATTTCGATAGCCCGGATAAACAGCCCGCCGACCTGTTATTTGCATTACTGGTACCGGAGCACCATACCAGCGAGCATCTACAAATCCTTGCATCCCTGGCCGGCATGTTCAGCGACACAGAGTTCTGTAACCGATTGCGTAAGTGCTCAACCAGCGAAGAACTCTACAGCACCATCAATGGACGCGCCTCGACCGATAAAGCATCCTCCGCCTGACACTGATATACTCCTTCCAACAACACTCGCCTGACGAAGGCGCATCCACGTCAATCAGCATGGAAACCCGAGATTTTATGCTAGAAAACCTGACGCCAAGAAAGCTTTACGAACATCTGTGTAATCATATTGATTTGCACTGGATAGCAGGCCTACAGCATGCGGATCGCACGGTAAGGCGACAACTCCGTCTTAACCAGAAAGCCACTTTGATTGGGCATCTTAATCTGATTCATCCTAACCGTATTCAGGTGATTGGCCGCACTGAATGGAATTACCTGGAAAAGTTACGTAAACAATCGCGCCTGGATACCATTGTCGAAATTTTTACACGCAAAACAGCCGCCATCGTCATTAGTGATGGCATCGAAGTACCTGAATATTTCATAGAACTCGCCAACAAGCGCCAAACGCCGTTATTCACCAGCAAACTCAGTAGCGGCAATTTGATTGACGCCGTACGTTTCTATTTATCCAATCTGCTGGCGGACAAGACAACAGTCCATGGCGTGTTTATGGAGGTCATGGGAACCGGCGTATTGATTACCGGCGAAAGCAGTGTGGGTAAAAGCGAACTGGCACTGGAACTGATTACCCGTGGCCATCGACTGGTGGCGGATGATGCACCACTATTTACCCGTATAGGCCCCAATATTCTCAATGGCTCCTGCCCGGATATGCTGCGGGATTTTATGGAAGTGCGCGGCCTGGGTGTACTGAACATTCGCGCCATGTACGGCGAAAATGCGATTAAGCAAAATAAATATCTCCGATTGATTATTCACTTGCAACACATGTCCGCTGATGATCAACAACAACTCGATCGTCTGTATGGCTCACGTACCGTGCGTACTATATTGGAAGTGGATATACCCGAAGTTATGCTGCCGGTTGCATCCGGTCGCAACCTTGCAGTTATGGTGGAAGCCGCCGTTCGTAATCACATCCTGATGGAGCACGGGCATAATGCAAGCGAAGAATTTATTAACCGGCAAAGCCAATTCATGACTCCTTAAATATGAAACTTGTCATTGTCAGCGGCCTTTCAGGCTCGGGAAAAACTGTCGCACTACACACACTGGAAGATGAAGGATTCTATTGTGTCGATAACCTGCCGTTAGGTTTGCTACCCGGTTTCGTCGAACAGATCACCAGTCGCCACATGCAAATTTATGACGAAATTGCAGTCGGTATAGATGCACGCAGCGGGGCCAATGCCCTGCGTCAGTTTAACGACATTATTAAAACCGTTAAAAAAACCAGGCTTGAAATTGAAATCATTTTTTTCCAGGCCGATATCAATACCTTGATTACCCGCTTTAGTGACACACGTCGCCGTCATCCTCTGGCAAAAAAAGGTATACCCCTGGCGGAAGCCATCGATATCGAACGTAACCTGTTGTCACCCATCGCACTGGAAGCCAATCTCTGTCTTGATACCACACATACCAATGTGCATCAGCTACGCGCCCTGATTAAGGATCGCGTATTGTC
>JBFHPZ010000457.1:0-2668 GCA_041592495.1 Gammaproteobacteria bacterium
CCATTCAGCCGGATTGCGCAAACCTAAAGGATAGGATGCAAGAAAAACCGCGACAGGCATGCGTCCAGCCCAGTACAGGGTGAACGGATTCATGGCATCCAGCACGCCATTTTTTACCGCATCGAACAACTGGAATTCACCCACGACATCCTTGGCGCCAAAAGGCTGGAATGCCAGTTCGCCACCGGTTTTTTCAACAATGCTGTTACACCATGCCTTAAACACATCCAGCCCAACACCACCGGGCCAGGAGGTTTGAATTTTCCAGGTTGTGGTTTTAGCTGCTTGCGCATTGCTAATAAAGGGGGCACCGACAACACTGACTGCGCCTGCTGCTGCAGCCGCTTTAATAAAACTTCGTCGCCGGTTGTCCGGTTTGGCCGTCATCTCAGATACCGCTTGAGGTTTTTTATAATCACTCATCGTGCCTTCCTCCTTAGTGGTTGCTCGTGGTGATCAAGAGCAAATAGCTCTCGAAACTTCAGCATTACTTCTTGTCAACTTGGCCGATTTGAATTTGTTTGGCGTTACCTTCTACTTGCTGGGAATAAACTGTATTTATATTAATAGTTATTGTTATGTTAATAATGATCGAAATGGTTGCTCATATTTAAATTTAATCGCTGTTTTTAAGAGACTACCAGACTGCTTATGCAGTTGGCTAGGATTTTAATTACTGGTTTTACATTCCACTGACGAGCTATACACCGTCGCCAACATGTAAGGAAATAACTGCCTTAGAACATTCTAATATGATTTAATCATAACGGCTTTGTTAGATTTCTGAACCTTATTAGATTAACAACTTTAATACATTGAATAATCTGAAAGTTATTTCTGGCCAGACCATGAATACATATAGACAGGATTAGTTAGGTATTATTGTATTTAGCGGTCATAAATGCGCGCTTTTTGGCATGATATCGACGTTTGCAATCCGGGTTCTCCATCGCCTCAATGAAAGCTGCATTCAAATCATAAATACGATCATCGTAACCATGGGTATGCAATGCACGCAAAAAACCATCACCACTACCTGTTGCTGCAATATACAAATCGGGGATGTTGTTGTTTAAAATAGTTAGATCTTTGGGGTTCTCATAGGATGCACGACAACTGCTGTTATCCGTGGCATGAAAATTTCTGCACTTGATGGATCGAACCGGATACACCACACACTCATTATTCACCAGCATTGGACATTTTTGATTAATGGTCGCCTGCTCTTCATGGCTGAGATCTTTGGCTTCTTCCACATTACGCTTTGCTGATTGAATAATGTTATCAATCTGTTGTTGGTCCAGCCTGCTTTTTACATATTCAACCATAGAAAAGACTTCAACAGCATCGGCGACGACCTTGAAATAACAACAAAAAGCGCAGGCCTTAACACAGGCTTTTGTCTGTTGCGAACTCTCCGTAACTTCTTCAATCAATTGATCATGGCGCGCATGAAAATTCATCAATGCCGCCTGGGGTGGCAAACACATCAAATCAGCATAACTAATTTCAAATTCCCTGCTGCCCGCACTGGGCTTTGATCGCTTAAACATGAGAAGTAAAGTCACCGGTACAAAAAAGAGACGCAGTATGCGTCATAAGACTATAAATACTCTTGATCACGGGCAATTTTTCATCACAAAGGCAATATTCAATAAAGTGACTTTCATCAACTTTTATTTTTTTCTGCCGCTGGTTTTAAGGATTCAATGAGCATACTATTGAGTCGCTTTTATAAAAGCGAACCCAACAAGGACAAGAGGACGAAATGATGAAAACTAAAATATTAATCATGCTGTGTGGATTATGTGTTACTGGATTTGCCAATGCGGAATGCCCCAGCAGCCTTGGCAAGGCAGAGATGAGCAAGTGCCAGGAAATTGAAAAGTCGGGGGCGAATTATCAGGAATGGCAAATGCAGCAAAAGGAAATGGCAGACGATTCAACCATCAGTCCCATTACCGGGAAAGATGTCAAAACTGTTGCACCCGCAGCAGGCCAAGAGAAGACTAAATCAGCCAAATAACTTTTAAAGAAGTCATAGCTTTAATTTGAACAGGGATGAGGCGCAGCGTTAGCTAATATTAGAATACACTGCGACTCTCCCTGTTCTTTTTATACAGACAAGGCTACGCTAATGATCAACAACACCAAAGCAATGGCCTGAAAAATTATACGCGCACTCATAAACTCATCGGCATGCTTTTTATCATATTCACCGCCCTTACCCATTGATCTAAGACCAATCACCAGGGATATGATGGTAGCAACAAGTGCAAGAACAATCAGAATTGTGAGTACATCCATTTGTAACTCCCTTGTCTTTAAATTATGCGAGCGTCACTATATTAAAGACAAATAATTTGAGAGTACAGATTTAGCTATATTAGAACAAACTGTTGCACTTTAAACCACACGTCACTTTATTCTTTATCCAGACAGGATGACAAGCACATGAATAACGAAATAATCAAAGTCCGCTCAACCGATAGCGGTCAAACTATTGATGTCCTGGTTTACAGCAAAAGGGCAGACCACATTGAAGTCATTGTCGGCGAAGGCGCACACAGTATTAAATGTCAGTTAACCCCCACCCATACCGGCCTTGCCTATGCGGGTAATGTTATGGGTCGGGAAATTGTTTACGAAAGAAGTCGCAAACAGGTAC
>JBFHPZ010000458.1:0-2668 GCA_041592495.1 Gammaproteobacteria bacterium
CATGACTTCATTGATATCCAGTTGATCCAGTACTTCGATCGCCTGGCGCAACTGGCCCTTTCCACCATCAATAAAGAGTACATCCGGCAACTTGCCTTCTCCTTTTTTCAAACGGGTGTAGCGACGCTGCAGGGCCTGGCGCAGGGCGGCATAATCGTCACCCGGTTCAATACCCTCGATGTTATAGCGGCGGTAATCCTGCTTATAGGGGCCTTCCAGGGTAAACACGACACAGGAAGCGACTGTGGCTTCACCCTGGGTATGGCTGATATCGAAACATTCCAGTCGGCCGGGTAATTCTTCCAGTTGCAAGATGTCCTGCAAGGCTTCAAATCGTTGCACCATGCCAGCTCTGGAGCTCAGGCGACTATTGAGAGCAGATTCTGCATTATGTTGCGCCATGAGTACCCAGCGGGCGCGATCACCACGGACATTGTGGCTGAGTTTGATTTTGTGACTGGCGTGTTCACTGAGCACATTTTCCAGCAATGACTGCTCAGTTAAGCCGTGACTTAGAATAATTTCTACGGGAGTATCTCGCTGTAAATAATACTGTGGCAAAAAAGCTGCCAGCACATCGGCTTCATTCAGGGCTTCCGGGAGCTGGGGAAAGTAGCATCGATTACCCAGGTTGCGACCATCGCGGATAAAAAACACCTGTACACAGGCCTGCCCGCCTTTGCTTGCGCAGGCAACTATGTCCAGATCCTTACTGTCACCACTGACATATTGTTTTTCAATGACCTTTTGCAGTGAACGAATCTGGTCACGGTATTCCGCTGCCTTTTCAAATTCCAGTTGCTGTGAGGCCTGCTCCATCTGATGCACCATGTTCTGAATTAGTTCAGTGCTTTTGCCTTCCAGGAACATCACGGCACGTTGAATATCCCGTTTGTAATCAGCTTCAGAAATGTAACCCACACAAGGTGCCGTGCAGCGTTTTATCTGGTATTGCAAGCAGGGTCGTGATCGATTTTTGAAATAACTGTCTTCACACTGGCGGATACGGAATAGCTTGTGAATGAAATTCAGGCTTTCTCGAACTGCGGTGGCATTGGGATAAGGCCCCAGGTAGCGGCCGGGCAAATTTTTCGCGCCGCGGTGGACCATGATTTGCGGGAAGGCGTCTTTATCGGATATATAAATATAGGGATAGCTTTTGTCATCTCGCAGCAGAATGTTGTAGCGGGGTCGATGTTCCTTGATCAGGTTGCTTTCCAGCAACAGTGCCTCGCCTTCAGTATGGGTGATAGTGACTTCGATGTGGTCAATCAATTTAACCAGGGACTGGGTTTTGGCGCTTAGACCAGTACTACGGAAGTAACTGCTCAGGCGTTTTTTGAGATTTTTTGCCTTACCAACATAGAGTATCTCGCCCTGCTGATCGAACATGCGATAGACACCGGGCATGGATGACGTAAGTTTTAAAAATGCCCTGGGATCAAAGCCGGTGTTTTCAGTTGCGATGTTGCTCATGGAGCAAGAATACTACGAAGCCAGATGAATTTTGGCCCTGGCAAACACGTCTTTAAACATATCTGCGGTTAAACGTCGGGTCTGGGTGTTGTAGCGGCTACAATGATAGGAATCGATGAGTGTGGCCTGTTCCAGCTGATGCTCGTGACAATGTCCGAAAGCAAAATCTTTTTGCCTGAGACCCAAAGCCTTGATCACGGCATTATGGGCAATGCTTCCCAGTGCGATGATGACACTATTTTTTGGTATGGCTTTCAATTCCTGCTGCAGAAACTGGTTGCAGGTGTTTATTTCTTCACCAACAGGTTTGTTGGCAGGTGGCAGGCACTTTACTGCATTGGTGATGCGACAATTCAGCAGTTTCAGGCCGTCTTTCGCTGATTGTGATTCGGGGGCAGTCGAGAAACCGAATTCGTACAGGGTTTCATATAACAGTATACCGGCGTAGTCACCGGTGAAAGGACGACCACTGGCATTCGCGCCGTGATAACCTGGCGCCAGCCCCACAATAAGCAAACGAGCGTCTTTAGCGCCGAAGGGAGCTACAGGTCGAGCATGATAGTCTGGGTGTTTTTGTCTGACGTCTTCAAGAAAACTGGCCAATCGTGGGCATAGGGTGCAATTCAGATCAAATTTGGAGTTCGACATCTAGGTGGTAAACTACTTTAATAAACGGTTATAAGTTATTGATTTAATGCTGTCTTGGATCATCTTCTAGTAAGCCGTGCTTGATCGCAAGGTGCATCATTTCAACATCGTTTGAAACATCAAGTTTATCGTGCAGGCGTTTGCGATAAGTGCTGAGCGTTTTAGGGCTCAGGTTCAGGGTTGTCGAGATTTCATTGGTGCGCATGCCCCGACTGATCATAATAAGAACCTGGAGCTCGCGCTGTGATAACACATCGATGATGGATTCCTCGCCAGGCAACATGGATAAAGCCAGTTGCTGGGCAATCGCAGGGGCAATATAACGCTGTCCGGTGTGTACCTTCCTTATAGCTTCCAGCATTTGCTCTACCGGGCAACCCTTACTGAGATAACCCATGGCGCCGGCTTCCAGCAAACGTTTCGGCAATGGGCCTTCACTGTGCACCGTTAAAATAATAATTTTGCTGTCCTGGGTCTGACACATGCGGCTGGTTGCTTCAAAACCTCCAATGCCGGGCATGTTGACATCCATGAGTACGATATC
>JBFHPZ010000459.1:0-2663 GCA_041592495.1 Gammaproteobacteria bacterium
GGAAACATTGCTTGATGGCAAATCGATTTGGGCTGAAAAGAATTTAACTCAAATCTAAACTGACAATCACCTTTTAGAAACGGGTAACTGTCAGATCAGATTTAAACTTTTACACATAATAGAATTTCAATAAGTACTTATATTTAAAGGCTTTTTGCTATATTCCCTTATTTTTACTATACATAATACCCAGTGGCTGTTAACTTCTATAAGCCGCTTTTTTTGACTGGATTCTGTCATCAGTTGGTTTAGTTTAAATATATGATTATCGAAGTTATCAGCTTTGGAATGGCAACGCTGCTGTTCCTTATCCTTGCCCTAATATTGCTTACTGGTCAGCGTGAAAACCTGCCAAAACGCATGCTGGCTATGGCTTCGCTTATCAGTGCCGTCTGGGCTGGCTCTGTTACCTATCAGGCTGCATTCGGTGGCTTACTTAGCCTTACCCTGTCTCTGGAGCTCTTAAGATCATTAGCCTGGTTTGGTTTTCTGCTGGTGATGCTGCGAACCGCCTATAAAACGACTCCACAGGTGTCCAGGCAATTCAGAATTGCCTTTGCGGGGTTATCGATCTTTATTGGCGGCTTGATGCTGCTGGCCCTTTACCGTATTTCCGGTGGTTCCTTCTTCGAGTTCATCGCAGGTAATGACATTCTTATTGGTCACTTGCTTATTTCAATTGGCGGCATTGTTATTGTTGAGCAGCTCTATCGTAATACGTCTGAAGATCATAAATGGGCGATGAAATACCTGTGGGTAGCCATCGGCAGCATGTTTGCTTACGATTTTTACATGTATTCAGATGCGCTTCTGTACCAGAGAATTGACAACGAGCTTTGGAATGCCCGAGGCTTTATTCACGGCATGGTGGTGCCCGTTATTGGTGTTGCAATCAAGCGCGAAATGCAATGGTCTTTGGGTAAGGATACCATTGATATTTTCATTTCCAGAAAGTTTGTATTTCATACCACGACACTTCTTGGTGCTGGTTTCTACATGATTATCATCGGTATTGGTGGTTATTATGTGCGTGAGTATGGCGGTAGCTGGGGTGTGGTTGCACAAGTAATATTTTTATTTGGTGCATGCCTGTTTCTGGCGATTACCTTGTTCTCCAATAAAATTCGTTCACGACTCAAAGTATTAATCGACAAGCACTTCTTCCATTACAAGTATGATTATCGTGATGAATGGTTACGAATCATTCGAACCCTGTCCGCCAGCAGCAGTTCAACTCGTCTGCAGGAGAGAGCTATTCGAGCATTGGCGCAGATTATTGATAGTCCCGGTGGCATGTTGTTTATGAAACGTGATCATGGCCACTATGAACCTGACCATAGCTGGAATGTACAATCTATCCACTGCCGGGAATATGCAGATAGCAGTTTTATACGTTTTCTCGAGCAGCAACAATTTGTTATCAGACTGGATGAATTCATAACCCATCCCGAGGTTTATACACGTCTTGCAGAATTGGAAATCCCCCAATGGATTTCATCTATTAAAGATGCCTGGTTAGTGGTGCCACTGATGTTACAGGAGGATTTACTGGGATTTGTGATTCTTCAGCAATCGCCATCGCACAAACGTTATTTTAACTGGGAAGACAGTGATCTGTTAAAAACAGTAGGGCGGCAGGCAGCCAGTTATCTGGCACAGTATGAATATTCCCAGGCGCTCGCCAGCGCTAAACGTTTTGAAGAAGTTAACCGCTTATCGGCCTTTATTGTGCACGATCTGAAAAACATGATTGGCCAGTTATCATTGGTGGTGTCAAATGCGTCCAGGCATAAAAGTAATCCATTATTTATTGAAGACGCCATCAGTACCGTTGAAAACTCGGTTACAAAAATGAACAAGTTACTGGCGCGTTTACGTGGCGGTGGTGGTCACGACAATGTTCAGTTGCTAAGCCTGTGCGAATTGCTGGAAGAAGTAATTCGAACCTGTAGTAAAGCCGGTGCGCTTCCCGTGCCTGTTCTGAATTGCCAGGCGCAGGAAGTGAAGATTACTGCCGATAGAGACAGGATCATTACTAATCTTGGGCATATATTACAAAACGCACAGGAAGCAACAGATAGCGAAGGTAAAATTACAGTACGTTTAAAACGCGATAAACACTTTGCCATTATTGAAGTGGAAGATACCGGTTGTGGCATGGATGAAGATTTTATCCAGAAGAAATTATTCCAGCCATTTGAATCAACAAAAGGCACCATGGGTATAGGTGTGTTTCAGGTGCGTGAATATATTTATAAGCTCGGTGGCGATATGGAAGTTGAAAGTAAAAAAGGGCTTGGAACAACATTTAAGTTGAGTATTCCAGTGGCAAATTTGGGCGAAAATGTCATCAGGCATCCGCAAATGATAAATAACTAGAAAAACTTTTTAATATCTACCCCTCAATGGGAGGGTTAGGATGGGGGAAATATCATGCCAGATCAGGTGCGTAAACTACTGATTGTCGATGACGATCCAGGCATTCGTAGCCAGCTTAAATGGGGATTTGAAGGCTATGAAATATTTACAGCCCAGGATCGTAATAATGCACTTGAGCAATTTAATAAGCATAACCCTCCTGTAGTCACCCTGGATCTTGGATTGCCGCCCGATAAAGATGGCATCAGCGAGGGCTATAAAATTCTAGAACAAATTCTTAGCAA
>JBFHPZ010000460.1:0-2639 GCA_041592495.1 Gammaproteobacteria bacterium
ATCGGTAATAGCAACGCCTGCGTGTGCCAGCACATGTTCAACCATATTCAATATCAAACGCGTATGATCCCGCGGTGCAATCTGATATTGCTGATGAATTTCGCCATCGACATACAAAGCTGCCGAGCAGGCTTCCGTTGCAGTATCCAGTGCCAGTATTTTCATGAGATGGCATTTACCTGTTCAAAAAATTCACACACATCATCCAGCTTCCGTGTCAGCGGCATATCGGGAAGACTGTTGAGAAACAAGCGACCGTATTGCTTGTTTATCAGCCGCGTATCGCCCAGCATCAGCACACCATAATCGGCGGCATCCCGGATCAATCGTCCTGCCCCCTGTTTGAGCGCAATCACCGCCTGCGGCACCTGATATTCCATGAACGGATTGCCACCATGTTTACGTATGGCATCCAGTCTGGCCTGCATGACCGGATCACCCGGCGATGCAAAGGGCAGCTTGTCAATAATGACACAGGACAATGCTTCACCGCGAACATCCACCCCTTCCCAGAAACTGCCGGTACCTAGCAACACCGCATTACCCAGCTGTTTAAATTTTTGCAGTAATTGATGCTTGGGCAGGCTGCCCTGCACCAGCAAGGGATAATCAATGCGGGATTCCAGTAATCTCTGGGCTTCGTTCAGGGCGCGGTAACTGGTAAATAAAATGA
Organism: Gammaproteobacteria bacterium; assembly: GCA_041592495.1. Classification (GTDB taxonomy): domain Bacteria; phylum Pseudomonadota; class Gammaproteobacteria; order SZUA-229; family SZUA-229; genus JBFHPZ01. The sequence goes on from JBFHPZ010000460.1 coordinate 674, forward strand.
AGGCCCTGCCCTGGCTGGCTTCAATTACCGGGATCGCTTGCTCAATCAGGGCCGATGTAAATTGATAACTTGAAGGCTCCGGCAAATTTTCCGGGATATACAGCAAACTCTGCTGCTGATAATCAAACGGACTTTCCCAGCACCCCTGTTCATACTGTCCTAAACCCAGGCGCTGGGCAAAGTGATTGAAATCCTTGCCGACCTGCAAGGTTGCCGAGGTAAACACCCAGCTTCCGGATAATGATTTCTGATGATTACTGAACAAGCCGGCCACATCCAGTGGCGTCATGTATAAAACAAAACCTTTGCTGAAGGTTTCATACCAGTAAATATATTCTTCTGCTTTTTCTTCGTTATCAGCTTGAGCTGGCATACTGCCATAGGCCTGTAACATTTGCTTAAGAACCATACAGCGTTCATAACAGTTTTCCAGACCCTTGCCACGTTCAGCAGCCATTTCCAGGGCATCACCTAATTCAGCAAATTTTTCCTGCAGCAGTTTACGCGCCTGTTGCATATCAGGCTTATTCTGGATTCTCAGCCAGGCATCACGCTGGTTATCCATGCCGAGGGATAAACGAAAATCCATGGCGGCTTTTTTGACCGATTCGGCTACATCGCGAAGTTCCGACATATCCGGTGCATCCTGCAATTGTTCGGCGATCACATCACTCACCAGAATATTGATCTGGCGACTGCTGACGGCTTTACCAAAAAAACGTGATGCCACTTCCGGCAACTGGTGGGCTTCATCTATCACAAACACTTCGGCACTGGGTAACAAATCACCGAAGCCTTCTTCCTTGATGGCCATATCCGCCAGCAATAAATGATGATTCACTACGACTATATCCGCTTCCTGCGCAGCCCGTCTGGCCTTGACCACAAAGCAATCATTCCAGTCACCGCATTCCGCACCCAGGCAATTATCAACCGTTGATGTCACCAGCGGCCATATACGTGCGTCTTCATTGATTTCTGCGACTTCAGCAACGTCACCGCTCTGGGTGTACTTACCCCATTGACGAATTTCCTGTAATTGATCCTGGGTTTCGCTGGTGAGATAACCCTGTTGATTGGCAATGCGCAAACGATGCAAACATAAATAGTTCGAACGCCCCTTGAGCAGGGCAACCGGTAATTCAATGTTGAGACTTTTTTTGACTACCGGTAAATCGCGATGAAACAATTGATCCTGCAAATGCCGGGTGCCGGTTGATATGACTGTTTTTTTACCGGACAGCAACACCGGCACCAGATAGGCAAATGTCTTGCCAATGTCTGTACCCGCTTCTGCAACCAGAGTTTGTTTGTTGTGCAATACCTGATCGATGGCATCACTTAAACCCTGCTGACCTTTACGCGCAATATAGCCGTCCAGTGTTTTACTAAAAGGGCCATGATCACCCAGGATGTCGGAAGCTTTCATCTGGCTCATGGTTTTAAATACTGCTGGCTTTGTTGGCTTGCCGCTTTCGCCTGATCAACCTGGTTCATTTGCAAATACGCGCGGGAAATCAGTAGCCAATTATAGGCAAGCGCGGATTTGTCGTTGTGTGCATGGCTATTGGATTTCTTCGCCATTTGAATTGCCTGTTCCGGATCCTGTTTGGCCAGATAAACAATGGACAATCGTGTCCAGATGGCCGATTGCTTACTGTCGATACGCTGGGCACGTTCCAGACTTGCCAGCGCCGCAGCCCACTGCTGTTGTTCAATCGCCACATCTGCCTGGGTAAGCAGGGACGTTAATGCCGGTGACTCCACTGATGTCGAGCGACTGATGCCAAGCTCGGTTGCTGAACCCTGTTCAACCAGCGGATCCCAGCGTTGCGGGCGATTCTCTATCCTTGCACAGGATGTGGTAATCAATAACAGAACCAGTAAAACCGGATGGACTAATCCCGGAAGAAATTTTTGAGTCGCTGGAAAATTGAAGTTGAATTGCATTCAGCCCGCTCGCTTG
>JBFHPZ010000461.1:0-2629 GCA_041592495.1 Gammaproteobacteria bacterium
CCCGCTTCATAACTTCCGAGACTGACACCGCCCTTGATTGCAAATGAATAGTCTTCTCCGGCTAAAACAGGTTTAATCCAGAATATTGATAGAAGTAAAAACAGGAATAAATGGCTGGATTTATTTATCATTTTGTATTTGTTTTTACCTGGCTTTCAAGAAAGTAACTGACGCAGAGCTTGGCTTTTACTTACCTGCGCGTATCAGACCACCCAGACCCGCATCTTCCAGTGCCTTATACAACAGGGCTTTAATAGATGATGCTTTTTCCATCGTCAGTGCAGTTTCTGTCAGATCTTTGGCCACCTGCTGTGAAAATGAACGTATAACCCATTTGATACTCAACAAACTGCCGGCACTCATGCTCAGGCTGTCCACTCCCAGGCCCAGCAGGATAATTGCAGCAGCCGGATTACCCGCCATTTCACCACAAACACTAACAGGTTTACCGTGAGCATGTGCAACACTCACAATATGTTGCAGCGCACGTAACACCGCCGGATGCAAACTATCATACAAACTTGCCACCTGCGTGTTATTGCGATCAACAGCCAGCAAATATTGGGTCAGGTCATTGGTGCCGACTGAAAAGAAATCCACTCGCTTGACCAGTGCATCCATTTGATACACTGCCGAGGGTACTTCAATCATCACACCCACCGGAGGCAACTGGGAAAAAATGCCGTCTTCCCGGAGTTCATCATGGGCGCGACGAATCAAGCTCAAGGCCTCGTCTACTTCACTGACGTCACTGATCATGGGCAACATCAACTGAATATTACTAAATCGCTCACTGGCTTTGAGCACGGCCCTGATCTGGGTTAAAAAGATTTCAGGGTGATCAAGCATTATTCGAATGCCACGCCATCCCAAAAATGGATTCTCTTCCCGTTGTGGAAAATAAGGCAGCATTTTGTCACCGCCAATATCCAGTGTACGCAAAGTCACCGGCCTGGGTGAAAAACCTTCAAGCACCTGGCGATAAATGTTCGCCTGCTCATCTTCACCGGGGAAACCGTCGCGAATTAAAAACGGCACCTCGGTACGATAAAGTCCGACACCTTCTGCACCACAGCGCAAGGATGGTGATATATCCGCCAGCAAACCAGTGTTTACCAGTAACGGCATGCGAACGCCATCTGTGGTTTGCGATGTTTTGTCCACCAGCTCGTTCAGGTCGGCGTTGAGTTCCTGCTCTTCCCTGACCAGTCGCCGGAATTCATCCAGCATGGCTTCCGTTGGCTTAACATAAATCTGCCCCCGGTAACCATCAACCACCATGGTTTGACCCTTGATACGACTCACCGGCAAATCACCAACACCCATCACCGCCGGTATACCCAGGGCATGGGACAGAATCGCCACATGGGATGCACCGGAACCCTTGGCAGAGATTACCGCCACCAGATGCTCCGGCGGTATTTCCGCCAGGTGAGATACCGCTACCTCATCGCCCACGAGTACAGTAGGTCCATTGGTTTTTTGGACATGATTATTTTTTAACTGCAACCTTTCCAGAATACGCCGGCCCAGATCCCGGATATCCGATGCCCTTTCCCGGAGGTATGGATCCTCCATGTTATCGAAAATCAGTATATGGTCGGCAATGGTGTCGCGCAGGGCAGCCTGTGCCCAGTTACCGTTTCTAATTCGGTTCAACACACCATCGATCAAGGTATCGCTTTTCAACATCAGGCCATAGGCATCGAATAAAGCCAGTTCCGCCGGCGGCAGCGAAGCTTTCATACGCAATGACAGGTCTTTGATATCTCGCGCCACATCATCTACGGCATCCTGGAATAACTGTACCTGCTGATCAATTTCATCATTCTTAATAGTCTGATCAGGGACGGCATCCAGATTGGCATGGGCATAAACCACAACAGCCTGACCAATTGCCAGGCCGGTTGATCCACTGATTCCCTTCAAGGTAAAGGAAGAACCTGCGACTTCCTTGAGTAATTCATTAACCCCACCCATGGCCTCGGCATGGGAGATAGCACCCGCCAGCTGCGCGGCAAGGGTAACCATAAAAGTTTCTTCATTTTCGGCAAATCGCCTGACTTCCTTTTGACGCACAACCAGCACGCCCAATACAACTCTATGCTGAATAATGGGCACACCCAGGAAACCGTGGAAAACCTGTTCTCCGGTTTCAGTCATAAATCGATAATTCGGGTGCAAGGGACCATCGGCAATATTGACCGGCTCGGCACGGTTAAGCACCAACCCCACGAGACCTTCTCCCAGCTTAAAACGGACACGGCCCACTGCACTCTGGTTGAGGCCATCTGTAGCCATTAAAATGAGCTCGTCCTGCTGGAAATCACGGAAATAGACCGAAGCCGCATCAACACCCATAGTACGCTTGACGCGCTGAACAATAATGTTCAGTGCCTGCTTCAGGTCAGGTGCTGTATTAACTTCCTGAATAATGCGGCGCAAGGTGCCAAAAATCTCAAATGCCATATTTTGTTTCTGTATTAATTAAATGAATATCCGTTTAATTATTCCTTTATCACCGATTTTGAGCTTGGCCGTCAAGTCAAATCCCTAAACCCGGGGAGCGAGACAGAGACATCTGACAGCAATCCGCCGGAAAAATTCAACCGGTTTTATCGCCCAAAAC
>JBFHPZ010000462.1:0-2627 GCA_041592495.1 Gammaproteobacteria bacterium
AATTAACTAATTAAATCATGGGCTTATAGGTTGGTAACTATTTATGTAATTGCTTTCCTGCTAGTAAGTGTAAATATTTTCAACAGGAATAGTGATTATTATCGGGATTTTTAACAAATTCCCGCGAAATCTAAGTGTAAAAAGCAAAATGCAGGGTTGTCGGAGTTTATGGTGTAAAGAATTCCAACAGCACTGCAATATTTAAGATGATTTGCGATGATCGATGGGCACATAGTCACGTTTGTCGGCACCGATATAGAGCTGTCGCGGACGCCCGATACGTTGATTGGGGTCGGCAATCATTTCCATCCAGTGAGCAACCCAGCCAACTGTACGGGCAATGGCAAACATGACGGTGAACATATTGGTGGGAATGTTAAGTGCCCGGTAAATGATGCCAGAGTAGAAATCGACATTGGGGTAGAGTTTGCGTTTTATGAAATATTCATCCTGTAGCGCTACCTCTTCCAGCTTCATGGCCAGTTCAAACATGGGGCTGTCTGATTGGGAAACTTCGTTGAGCACGCGATGACACATATTACGAATGAGCGTGGCGCGAGGATCGAAATTGCGATACACGCGATGTCCAAACCCCATGAGACGGAAGGGATCATCCTTGTCCTTTGCCTTGGCAATAAATTTCGGAATATTTTTGGGCTCACCAATTTCCTTGAGCATCATCAGTACGGCTTCATTGGCTCCGCCGTGTGCAGGGCCCCATAAAGATGCAATACCTGATGCAATACAGGCAAAAGGATTCGCGCCGGAACTACCCGCCAGCCGCACCGTAGAGGTACTTGCATTTTGTTCGTGATCTGCATGGAGAATGAACAGCAGGTTCATGGCATCTATTGCAATTTTGCTTGGTTTATAAGGTTCACACGGTGTTGAAAACATCATGTGCAGGAAATTGCCACAGTAATCCAGATCATTTTGGGGATACATGATGGGTTCGCTGATACTGTGTTTATAACAGGCGGCAGCAATGGTTGGCATTTTAGCAATCATACGATGTGCAGAAATTTCACGATGGCGTGGATCGTGTATATCGAGTGAATCGTGATAAAACGCTGACATGGAACCCACGATTCCGGTCATAACAGCCATAGGGTGGGCGTTGTAATGGAAACCATCGAAGAAAGTGCGCATGGTTTCTTTAATCATGGTGTGATGCACAATGATTTCTTCAAACTTGCTCAGTTCCTGTTGTGTGGGTAATTCGCCATAGATGAGTAAATAGGCGACTTCAAGAAAGGTGCTGTTTTCTGCCAGTTGTTCTATGGGGTAACCACGATAACGCAATATGCCTTGCTCGCCATCGATATAAGTTATGGAGCTTTCACAACTTGCAGTTGAGACAAAGCCTGGATCGAAAGTCAACAGGCGTTTTTCCTTGTATAAGGGAGAGATTTCAAGTGCTGAGGGCCCGGTGGTGCCGAGTTTTAGTGTGAGTTCGACACTGTCACCGTTGGTGTTATTGGTTAAAGTGTATTTATCGGTCATGCCGTCTGCCTTGCGATTCGTGTTTTTTCAGGACGTGGGTGCGTCATATTTTAATAGACCCAACCATTGGGTGAAAAATTGCTAATCGGATTATAGATCAAACAGCGAGCAAAGTGACTCCCTCAATTTTGTGGAGATAGAGGTGGCAGGCAATAGCTAAGCAGTCTGTGTGGTGTCAATTGCTTTCATACCGGCACTTCCATGCCAGTAACCATTGCAATATTCATCACGCGTCAATTGTTGAAGTTGTAAATAGCCTTCCTGCGGGGATAGATTACCCTGCATGCACTCGTAAAATGTTGTGATAATTTTTTCCATATGGCGTGATTGCGGACTGAGTCTAATCACATCAATGCTGGACTGTTGCAAGTCATCCAGCTCAGATATCAAATTATATAACTGGGCAGATTGGGTTTGTATGCCATTGATATTCAGGAATCGCTGGTCCTCCTGTGTAGACATTAACATACCATCGGGATAATCCAGGCAACGATACTGGCAATCATCTTTTTGCAAATTGTGTGCGCGTGCAGTAAAACAACGTGCAGAGTAGGCCAGGGGTAATCTGCCATAGGCAAAAACTTCAGTCTCAACGGCTTGCGGTTTGTTTTTGTGTAAATCATGTAATGTTTCTGCGCTCAGTTCTACCGGCATGACCCAGCGTTTTAAACCGAGCTTGTGTAAAAACTGAAGACTGAATTCATTATAGGTATTGATACTATGGCCGGTAATGAATGGCTTGCCTTCGAGTAAACTGACAGCGCCCATGTCATTGGCTTCGACAACATATTTGTCGTTAGTACAAATACGTTTCAATGTTTTGATGTCTGACTCTGCCTCACTCAGTGCCAGTGTTGATAACACAATTTCCTTGCCGCTAGAGGCAAGTTCATCGGCCAGATCAAGCCAGTCCTGAGTACGCATTTGTTTGCGCTTGGCACATACGGTTTCGCCCAGATAAATAATATCCAGCGGCAATTTAACCATACGTCTGTAAAAATCCAGGATGTCATCTTTAGTCCAGTAATAAAGGACGGGGCCGAGTGAGAGTTTCATAAATAGTACAACTTGTTTAGTGCGTTAAATTAATATCTAGGATGTTTATTGCCATGGACGATGGTAAG
>JBFHPZ010000463.1:0-2606 GCA_041592495.1 Gammaproteobacteria bacterium
AGAATTAATGGGCTCGAACCCACCATGGTGACAGTGCCGCCGAGAATAGCGCAGAAGCCCATGGGCATGAGCAAGCGGGACATGGGTATGCCGGCACGGGCCGAGATGCGACTCACAACGGGGAGGAATAAAGCGGCAGCGCCCACGTTCTGCATAAAAGACGAAATAAAGCCAACGGTGCCGGAAATAATGGGAATAATGCGTTTTTCTGTGGTGCCGCCCACGCGCAATATAAAGGATGCTACCGTGGTCATGATGCCGGTTTTATCCAGGCCGGCACCGATGATCATAACCGCGATGATGGATATCACTGCATTACTGGAAAATCCATCAAACAAATGTTTGGTATCCACCAGGCTTTTTTCCAGGCCCATGACCGGAGCCAGCAGGCTGGTCAAGCCCAGTAATACCATGATACTGACGGCTGCCACATCCACGCCAACGACCTCAAATGCAAACAGGTAAATCGTCAGGAGCAGTATGGCGCTAACCCAGGCAATCTCGATACTAGGAACAAGGTAAGCCAGTGCGATGGCAGCGATGGCGAACGGTATTGCAGCGATGATTTTCTTTTTTGGGAAAGCAGACGACGATTCTGGCACCTTAACAACCTCGATAGACAAGTATATTAATTTTGGAGCTTGATTCCCGGCATAAAGTAGCCGGGCGGAAGGGTCGCGAGTATATCATGTACAGACAATATTCCAAATGGACGGGATGGGTCCCATGCTCACAGGCGCGTTGCATAAATGATTTATATTTAATGAAATTAACTGAACAGCGTTGCTTCCGGGAAAGATACTTTGGCCAAAAAAATGGCCCCATGAAGGGGCCATTGAATCAATGATTATTTCAACCGTTTGAACTTGATGCGATGGGGATTGAGGGCCTCATCTCCCAGACGACGTTTGCGATCTTCCTCGTAGTCTGAATAGTTGCCTTCAAACCAGGTGACCTGGGAATCGCCTTCGAATGCCAGGATGTGGGTGGCAATTCGGTCAAGGAACCAGCGGTCATGGGATATCACCACGGCGCAACCGGGGAAATCCAGCAGGGCTTCTTCCAGTGCACGCAGGGTTTCCACATCCAGATCATTGGTCGGTTCGTCGAGCAGCAACAGGTTGCCGCCCTTGCGCAGTAACTTGGCCAGATGCACGCGATTGCGTTCACCACCGGATAAATCCTTGATGTATTTTTGCTGGTCATCGCCCTTGAAGTTAAAGCGACCGACATAGGCGCGGGAAGGGAAGGTGTACTTGCCGACGGTGATATTATCCAGGCCATCGGAGACTTCCTGCCACACGGTTTTGCTGCCATCCAGTGAATCACGGCTCTGGTCAACATAGGCGATATCCACGGTTTCACCGACGCGGAATTCACCGGAATCGGGTTTTTCCGCACCGGTAATCATGCGGAACAGGGTGGTTTTACCGGCACCATTGGGGCCGATAATGCCGACTATACCGCCCTTGGGCAGGTTAAAGCTGAGGTTTTCATACAGTAACTTGTCACCAAATTTCTTGCTGATGCCCTTGGCTTCGATGACCAGATCCCCCAGTCTTTGCCCACCCGGGATAAACAGACTCTTGGTTTCACTGCGTTTCTGGTATTCATCGGATTGCAGTTCTTCAAAACGCGTTAAGCGGGCCTTGCTCTTGGCATGGCGACCCTTGGGATTGGAGCGAACCCATTCCAGTTCCGCCTTGATGGCTTTCTGGCGACCGGCTTCCTTACGTTCTTCCTGTTCCAGGCGCTTGTCTTTCTGCTCCAGCCAGGAAGAATAATTGCCTTCCCAGGGAATGCCATGGCCACGGTCCAGTTCCAGAATCCAGCCGGCGACATTGTCGAGGAAGTAACGGTCATGGGTAACCGCAACCACGGTGCCGGGATATTCCTGGAGGAAACGTTCCAGCCAGGCCACGGATTCCGCATCCAGATGGTTAGTAGGTTCGTCGAGAATCAACATGTCCGGGGATGACAGTAATAAGCGGCACAGGGCCACGCGACGTCGTTCACCACCGGACAGCGTGTTCACATCCGCATCCCAGGGCGGCAGACGTAACGCATCTGCAGCCACTTCCAGCTTATGCTCAAGATTATGTGCATCGGAGGCCTGAATAATGTTTTCCAGGCGTGCCTGTTCCGCAGCCAGGGCATCGAAGTCGGCATCCGGCTCCGCGTAGGCGGCATAAACCTCATCCAGTCGTTGCTGTGCGTCCTTGACTTCGCTCAGGCCATCTTCCACATTACCTTTAACGTCTTTCGAAGCATCCAGCTGGGGTTCCTGCGGCAGGTAACCAATTTTAATACCGGGCTGGGGACGGGCTTCGCCAATGATGTCGGTATCGATGCCCGCCATGATGCGCAGCAGGGTAGACTTACCGGAACCGTTATAACCCAGAACACCGATTTTGGCGCCAGGGAAAAAGTTAAGGTAAATGTCCTTAAGAATCTGTTTTTTAGGTGGGACGATTTTGCCCACGCCGTTCATGGTGAATATGTATTGTGCCATAGGAGTATTTTGTGACTGTTATAATGAATAAAGAATGTGGCGCATTATACGCGAATGATTCACAACTTTTATATGCATCCCCGGTATAATTTCA
>JBFHPZ010000464.1:0-2596 GCA_041592495.1 Gammaproteobacteria bacterium
ACCACTCCTTTCTCCATTAAAACGACTTTGACAGACCAATACTAACCACAGTCTTGTTGTAATCATAAACATCAAGAGTTGACTCATTTTCGGTATGTATCAACCTGGTTCTGAGCTTCAGTGTTTTATTAAACAAATAATCAATATGGGCACCAATGCGCCAGCGGTCATCTTCACGAACAGGTGCGGTCACAAGCTCATATTCACTGTAACGCCAGGACACATCACCGCCAATATGCCACGCTTCATTCAAACGATAGGTATATCTTCCTCGCAGGGTATGTCGCGTTGGAGAGTAACTTGCTGTCGGTGTATCCTGCCTGTCATTTAATTCAATCTCATAATAAAACACACTCGTTGATTTTGCGTCATAGATACGATATTCGGGCCGCAGAATCTGGCGCCATCCCTGCAAATAATCATAAAGCACATTATCGCTACTAATATCATCATAACGATACTTAAGATATATTCGCTCAGTCCTGGATAAGCTTCGCTTGCCGGAGACTTCAAAGCGAACAAGACTCTGGAAATCATCACCCCCATAGGTACTTTTATCCAGATGCAGGGCCATTTCTGTCAGCCAGCGATCATATCTGTCTGCTTTTTTAACTGTCATACCATACTGACTTTCATCGTATAAGTCAGTGTCGTCATAATCTATTTGACTGAAACTTACATCTGCAAGCCAGCCTTGTTGCCGCTCACCTTGCAGCACAAGCTCACCCGTTGCAAAAATTTCATAAAACATATCGGATTCATTACTAATGACGCTATCCGGTACTGCAGTAATATTGTCATCATAACCAATACCTGCATTTAAAAAGACATACCATGGCTTTATTTCAGGCTTCATGTCGCGTAACTGTAGTTGCGCCAGCGAAATCAATTTCTCATCCTGATCAAGACTAACAACAAGCTCAAATTGTCGCCGCGCCTTGCTGTTGTCATTCATTCTTAGGGCAACCAAACCAAGATTATATTCCGCCAGTGATTTCATATTTGGGAACCTGGCAACCTCGGAAAAATAAATTTCAGCTCGTTGATAATTTTTTATTTTGAAATAACTGCTACCAAGATTGTAATATAGAGCAACACTTCGCATACCTTGCTTATATGCATTTTCAAATTGCACAACAGCACGTGCGTAGTCGCCCTGGCTAAAGTATTTAGATACTAATTCAAAATCCGTATTTGCATCTGCTCTGACCTGTATCGGCGCTAATGAAACCATCAAAATCAGAAAAACATTCAGCACATATCTGAATTGAACAGCCTTATTTTCCAGCATATATATTCCCCAACACAAACAGCCTCTCACCGATTAACGATGAGAGGCTGCAAGATTTATTATATCCGCTATCACATGGTTCCGTGGTTACCCGATCCCTGACCGCCCTGATCGTCCGGCATGTCACCAAGATGATCTTCAATGTTTTCATGATCCATCAAACGTTCGCGATCTTGCGTCATTTCCTGTTCACGTTCTTGCTCCATGATCTGTTCCTGTGTTGCATCTTCAGGATCATGCTGGTTCTCACGAATTCTTTCACGAACACGCTCACGATTTTGTGCCTGCTCCTTCGCTTCTTCGCTGGCCGCATCCGGAAGTTCAATAAAGCGCATTACCTTGTCAGCTGATTTTTCATTCATCTGCATAACACGTATTGTGACTTCATCATCAGGTGATGCCATAGCACCCAGCGGTAATGACAGCCCCAGACCAAGCATTAATGCTACTGTTAATTTACTCATAAAATCTCCATGGTTCTTATGCTGAGTGTATTGGCTGAATAGAATAATTCAGCACCTTGTCATCCAGCGTTTTTAGAACGATTCGAAAAGTTTGCTTTTTGTCGCCATAACTCAGCTGAGCAATCAACTCACCCTGGCCACTGTCGACAGCCATAACAGGTAATGCAAGTATATTTTGTCCTTTCTGTAATCGAGTCGTCCAGGCCAGAGATTTCTTGCCAGGATAACCCTCGATTTCAACATTCTGCGGCAGACCGATACTTAGAGTGACAGACTCAATATCGTTTACCGCATCAAATGCAAGACTTACTGTTTGCACATCATTTAAAGCCAGAGAAATGACTTCCGTTTGTGTGTTTATGTTTTGCGGCAAATAAATCATGCTCACAAACCAGAGCAACACACTGGCCGCCATTGCTGTTACGAAACCAGCTGCAAACCGATTTCGATGCTCTTCACGATGCTGCTTGCGCACTTCCGAAAACACACGATTTTCAAAACCCGCTTTTGGCTCAGGCACTGAAATGCCTTTCAGCTCCTGCAACATTGTGCGCCGCACACTGTAGTTGTAGTTGCATTCACTACAAGCAGCGACATGTTGTTCAAAAGAACGTTTTTCTGTTTCTGAAAGACGATTATCAAAATAATCATCAATATGTGTTTTGATATCTGTGCAATTCATATTCATCACCCTGTTACCTCCTTTACACGATTTTCCTGTGAGAAAGGTTCCATGGTCTGCAAAATTGAGCGCAATTTATCTCGCGCACGACTTAATCGGGATTTCAAGGTTCCAACCGGGACTGAGAGAATGTCACTGATCTCTTGCAAACTGTACTCT
>JBFHPZ010000465.1:0-2589 GCA_041592495.1 Gammaproteobacteria bacterium
CATGGGGTGATGCAAGAATTTGATGAGCGTCCATGATTTGGTAATCAGGATTGTCTTTTGTACCGAGACTGAACTGACCACCCATATCGATTTCAGCCACTGGTAATAATGGTGTACCTGGAGCGATAGCAAAGTTAAAGAAACGCTGCGCCGGCTCTGGCAGATCAGCTACCATTTTCGAGTCATACTTTAATGGGCTGATTGGTTGCAACCCTGTCAGTCTTGCCCATTCATTTTGATCTGCGTACCAATCATATAAGCGCAAACCCAAAAGCACGACGAGCAGCGCCCCGGCTAACGCACAGAATATATAAATGATCTTCATATCGTTGAGAGTTTCCTTAACGGCTAAAGATAATGGAGCGCCACTTTACGGTAATCCCAGCGACAAACAGAAGCAAGCTTGACTGTTTGTATTGTATTAAAGAACTCAGAGCTTTTTACGCTCAGCCAGATCAAGGAGTCTGAGCTTCCCTTTTTACTTCTCAATTTATACAGGCAGGATGCAAAATGTAAGGCCTGATCCCTGAGTCTCTTGCTTCATCACTACACTTCCCATTTATTGACCCTCATCAATCAAATACTGAATAGCACAGTGAACTTTTCCTGTCCGTTCCGAAATTAGATGCTTTGTTCAGTTACTCGAGAATCATGTGAGTATCTTTCCATGTGTGGGTGCCGATACAGCGCACTCTTAACCAACAACTCAAATCATATGCAGTATCAAGATTAGATAATAACGGAGACGTGTTATGAAAATTGCTTTTTCGAAACACCGTCCAATCAGTCAACTGCTGTACCTATGTTTACTCTTTGTGACGGCAAACGTGTTCGCCGGCCCTCATGACAATTTGCGTTATGAGGACTATCCGGCCAACTGCCTGGAATGCCATGATCAGCAAGCCAATGAAGTACATGCCTCTACCCACTACCAGTGGCTGGGTGAGGCGCCGGATATGGTCAATGGCCAGTACATACTACAGGGAAAACTGACTAATGCAGTCAACAGTTATTGCATTAATATCGAAGGCGACTGGCCGGTTTGCGGTTCCTGCCATGCAGGTCGAGGAAAACGACCGGATGATGTCACCGCCGGACTGGATAACATCGACTGCCTGGTCTGCCATAACGCCGATTATGCCAGTGCGCGTATTCGATTGCCCGATGGCAGCATGGGTGTAACACAGCCTAGTGACCTTATGGTGCAGAACATCCATGAACCCACCCGCGCCAACTGCCTGAGTTGTCATGCCAAGGCCGGCGGTGGCGATGGCGTCAAACGTGGCGATCTGTCCATGGCCTTAATCAATAACAGCGACGAGCATTTCGATTATCACATGAATACGCGGGACGCTAATCTCAACTGCCAGGATTGCCATACCTTCAACAATCATCGCGTGATCGGCAAAGGCTCGGATATACGCCCTACCGACGACCTGGCCCGTGGCGCGGAACTGGCCTGCACACAATGTCATGAACTGAGTGACATTTCACGGGCGCACCCCAGCGAAGTTCGCACCCACATGGATCATGTTGCCTGTCAGTCCTGTCACATCCCGACCTATGCCAAGGTCGCCACCGAAGTGCATCGCGACTGGTTAACCCATCATGATGGCACCGATGCCACACTCTGCAATGAGACCAACCCCTGTCCCGGTCATCCACACACCGAGAAAGCCAGCAATCTCATTCCCGAGTACAAATGGTGGAATCGTTTGAGCGACAACTACCTGCTGCACGACGATGCATCACGCACCTATGACGCGGACAAAGGCACCTACCCCACTTCGCGCCCACTGGGTGATGTGACAGACGGCAAGCTCTATCCCTTCAAGTACAAGACCGCATACCAGCCGATCACCGTAGCGGATAAACGCCTGATTGCACTGGATACCTTCGAGTACATCAAGAAAACCGGCGATGTGCTGGCATCGATTGAAAATGGTTTGGTCAACATGGGTTATGCCGCGAATGAGCCTTATGAATGGGTCATGACCGATACCTATCAGTTGATCAACCACGGCGTAGAAGATCATGACCAGGCACTGCGTTGTACCGAATGCCACAACAATACATCACGCATGGATCTGGTTGGCGATTTAGGCTATCACCTGAAAGCCAGCAAGGGCGAAGTCTGCGCGCAATGCCACAAGGGCGAAACACTCAACAAAATCATCAGTGGCAGAGCAGAGTTTGACTACAAGTCCATTCATAGTAAGCATGTATCCAGCAAGCAGTATGACTGCTCCTGGTGTCACGGCTTTACTCGACCGGAACGTAACCTGGAATTACCCAGCATGTAATCAAAAAACAAAACGGGATCAGATGAAAATCTGATCCCGTTTTATCTCTTTAAAGGACTAGTAGTGATCAAGGAATCTGAGCCTTTGGTTTCATTCCGAATATTTCCGGCAGGTACATCCTTTGCCGTCTTGGCATAGCAACTTCCTTTGCTAAATTTAGTATTAAAATGATGAGCCGATTCTATACTCACTAGACATAGTGATCAAAAAATAATCCCTCCGGCACCTTTTTCTAAGCGGCAAGCATTATGCATCATTTTTCTTACTTGCCTCATCAATAGCCTCC
>JBFHPZ010000466.1:0-2586 GCA_041592495.1 Gammaproteobacteria bacterium
CTCATACCCAGCGCAGCATAAACGCCGCCCATGGCCATGCCCTGCACAAAACGTCGTCGTGGCAAATTAACTAACTGTCTGTTTTCAAAAATTCTGGAATTCATAATCCTAACCTCAGATACAACAGCACGTACATGCTGTATTGCATTCACCTGAAGACAAAGACGCCTTCAGGCAAGCCCAATGTATTGAATAGAGATCAGGCTCTTGGCGGCTGCAAGAGCGGGGATGTTTGAAAACTTATGCTAGAGAGTTGATAGTAAGGCAGATTGTTCTGATTTAATTGTGTGAATGGTTGATGAAAATCCAGAGCTACCAGTGCCATGCAAGAAAAACAATGCCCTGAATTGCAATTTGATGCCTGACAACATTGCTGCATGTCGCATTGATCACATGATTCACTGTGACCATCCGCAACCATAGAATCATTCATAGCCATCATGGTTGCTTGGTCTTGGATGGTGTGATCCATGGTCATGGGTACATCAGCAACCAAACCCCGTAATGGTGCTATTGCCATTACAGTTACCAGTATTATCAGTAATAATTTATTTGACTGACTATGCATGATAATATTAGCTATCTCTAATTTATATCTATTTTTCTGTGAGATCAAATTATTAGTGCATATGTAGCTTAACAAGTTCAATTATAAAAATAAAATACATTGTTATTCTTTATATCTTAATAAACTATATCCTAAGCTATCTATTATTTTCGCCAGGTGTAATGCTCATAAACACCTGCCCAGTAGGTACCAAATGCAAAAGCAAATAAAAGCTCTTCAACAGGCATGAATGCAATATACAATCCACTCAAAGCATCTATATTCCATACTCTTTCAATATAATCTGGAGCAGTTAGTTCCAGGCCGGTAAGAAAGATACTGTAATACAAAAGAAATAAAATTCCCCCAAACCAGGTATTTTTCTTTAAATCAGGTCTACAAAGAATATTGGTGATGGCGCCAAGCATCATCGCTATGATGCCAGGATATATTGGATTCCAGTCGGTAAACAGGTAAAGAACTGGAAAAACTACAAATGGTGTCGCAAGCGCTTTGTAGTGATGACGATGCAAAGGTTTTAATCGTTCTTGATTATCCATAGCTTGTAATGGATGTTTTGTAATCAAGTTATAAAGCACGGAACCAATGCCGCCGATACCAAAGCAGAATATCAAGCTTTCAATATCAAAACCTGTATTTACTGCTAGATTAAACAGACTTGGCGGCGACCAGTATTCAGGTACAAACAAAGGCTCGGTTAAACCAAAAGGCATGGTAAACAGACTGGTCCATAGCATGGCCTTTCGATACTGTGGAAATAATCCATATACGACAGCCCATGGCAACAAAAAAGCACTCGACCAGATTAACCAGACATACTGATCAGACATTATTAATACATGCCTTTATATTGAGTTCTATCATCCCAAAACCATACTCTGGCCTCTACTTTTCAATCATACGTTTTTTCTTAATAAATTCGTCTTCATCGATTTCTCCATTTGCATATCGCGCTTGTAATATTTCTAGTGCTGATTTTGATTGCCTGTCTGTACTACCTTCATGCCTGGAATTCTTTCTGATAGCAAAATATAGTGCAATAAATCCCACAATAATTAATAACCAAATTACCAATCCCAGTCCCCAATGACCAGGGCCAAAGCCAAGAAAACTACCGTTCATAATCTAATCTCCTTTGTATAATTATCTTCTATACTGTCTTTTTATGTTGATCTGAATAATTATTATCAGTGCCGATGATCACTGCCTGGCTGTTCAAGATTATCCAGTTCAGATTCTTCAACATAATGAATAAAAGCCAGCCTGAGTTTTGTGCCCAAACCAAGACTTAAACTATTGCCAGTTTTTTCAATTGCAGATTCAATCTGCTCAACGGTGACCTGCAACAAATCATAGCTAATGGATAGATATTCCTGATCAACATGAATTTTCTTGATTCCCATCATATTTAACAACTCCAATTCGATAACAAAACATTGATCATCAGTAAGTGTCTCTTTAAGTTTCAATGTTCTCTTTTTAATAATCTCGTGCCCGTGTTGTTTAGGTGCAGGATGACCTGGTTGGCCGACATATATATGTGGATTGGATTCAAAACGCTCTTGACATTGTAAAGAACAAAAAGCATATGTATGCCCCAGATAATTAATTGAATGACTATTTCTATCGACCATCATGAGGCAAACAGGACATTGCAACATTTGCTTGTTAGTATCACGCATAATCAGCCTCTCTGACAGAAGCATAAGAAAGGATGTGCATTATCATCACCTAGTGGACATACGCTTCACTAACGTAGCGACGCATCATGCGATGGCTGTTGAAGAAGGATGCATTTTTTGCAATCGCACCCTTCATCACCCTTATCCATTGCGCCCGATCCTCGTAATACAGGGGTAATACCACCTGCTCCAGTTTGGTATATAAAGCATCGGCTTCCGCTTCTGTTTCCCCATCACCAATTGCCCAGCCTGTAATGCCTTCGATACAGCCCTCAACCCACCAGCCATCAAGAATACTCAAGTTAGGTACACCGTTAAAAGCTGCTTTCATCCCGC
>JBFHPZ010000467.1:0-2586 GCA_041592495.1 Gammaproteobacteria bacterium
CGTATTTTTACCGGGAACTGTACTTTCAATACCGCATTGCAGGTTTTAATCGCTGTAGCTGTGCCAGCATCCAGACCTATGGCAGCGATAGCACTGTCAACCATCAAGTCAACACTTTCACGAAAGCTGGGTTCTTTGGCGGTTTGTATCATTGTTGTTATCCATTTGTTATGTTGTGAGGCAAGCTTTGATAATTCGATTGCTTACCTATTACAAAAGCACATCCTGCGGCAAATTCAAGTTAAAATACAGCGATTTCGTAAGTAACAAAACATGGCATTGATCTGGCAAAAGAAAGTGGGTGATACCCGGTATGAAGTGCGTTCGGCAGGGAAAACTTTGCGCTTGTATACCAATGGGGTGTTTCATACGCAATATAATCCTGCGCATGCGGCAACCGGATATGTCTGGGATTTGTTAATGTTGCCTGCCCTGTTTTATGCGCCATCTGAAATTAAGCGAGTTCTGGTTTTAGGTGTGGGTGGTGGTGCAGTCATGCATATGTTGCGGAAACATACTCAGCCAGATGTGATTGAAGGTGTTGAACTGGATAATGTGCATGTTCAAATCGCCAGGCGTTTTTTTGATTTAAAGGGTAAGGGTATACGTTTGCATCAGGCGGATGCTGTTGCCTGGCTTGATCAGTATAAGGGAGAGAAATTCGATTTAATTATTGATGATCTGTTTATGGAAAAAGCGAATGAGCCGGTGGCAGTCGTGGAGCCCAATATTGCCTGGTTTAAAAAAATGCTTAAGCACTTAACGGGGCATGGCGTTATTGTACGGAATTTTATTTCACGCGGTGAATTGCTGGCATCAGCACCATTGATAAACGAATCTATCGGCAGGCAATTCTCATCCATTTTTCAATTCAACGGTGAAAAGGATGAAAATTATGTCGCGGCATATTTTCGAAAAAAGGTTGCAAGCAAACAACTGCATCAACAGCTAAGGACAATTCGCGGATTAAATCCGCAATCGGCTACCAGTCGTTTACGTTTTAAAACCAGGCGTTTGAAATAGGGAATTCTGAATAATTCCTTCCTGGAACTATTCAGAAGATTGAAGCATTAATGCTGGCAACTGTCGCCGTGTTCATGTCCATGCATGTGTACATGGCCGTGACTGAGTTCTTCATCGGTGGCGTCGCGAATATCAATAACAGTCACATCATAGTGCAGAGTAATGCCGGCCAGAGGATGATTGCCGTCGATAGTGATGTCATCGCCATTAATTTCACTAACCGTGATGGCTATTACGCGACCTTCGTGGTCCTGTGCATGGAATTGCATACCTACTTCGATGTCGCTGCCTTCCTCAAACATGTTGCGGTTAACAACCTGTGACATTTCCGGAACGTATTGGCCATAGGCGTCTTCCGGTGCAATCACCAGTGACAGGGATTCACCCTTGCCACGGCCTTCAAGCGCTTGCTCAAGTCCAGGAATAATATTGTTAGCACCGTGCAGATAACAAAAGCTGCCATCCTGTGATGTGTCGATGGTTTCACCGGCATCATCTTTGAGAACGTAATCGATAGTAATAACTTTTTGTGCAGTAATGGTCATGATCTTGAAATTTTGGTCGAAAAATCGCATTGTACGCCAATATGCAGGGTCATTGATAGGGCGGAGTAAAAATGCCAAGTTACGATTATTTTTGTGAAATCAATAATCAGGTGATTGAAGTGAAGCATGGTATCAGTGAAAGGCTGACTACATGGGGAGAGGTATGTGCGCGTGCAGAGCTAGATCTGGGTGATACGCCTGCAGATACGCCTGTGCAGCGACTGGCGACAGGTGGTCAGCTGGTGCGCAGTTCCAGTCTGGGTAGCGGAGGCGGGCACAGCTGTGGATCCGGTGGCTGTGGTAGCTGCTCTTTTAATTGATATTTCAAAAAAATCCCCGGCTGACCAGGCCGGGGAAGTATGCAGGATAAATTTAACGGGTCTTTTTAGAAGGCTGCAAATATTTGAGCCGAGATACGATCATCCATACTGTCACCAATCTGGTTGGCGGCATGGGTAGATGCCAATCCCGGTGCTTCCAGTGATCTCACTTCATAGTTCACAATCAATCGGGTTTTCTTGTTAAAGAAATATTGCATACCGAAGGTGCTGGTATCGTATTTACGTTCAGCAGATGCAGCCAGGTTGGTTACCCGGTTATAGACGTCATAACGATAATCCAGCTCGATCTTGGGTGTGATCTTGTAGCCAAAGTCGATATACCAGCCATCGCTTTCACCATCGACGGAAGTCAGGAACTGGGAAACCCTGACACCGTTATTGCTGACTGCGCCGGGAACAGCGCCACCATCAGAGCCATTGAAAATCATGCCCTTGGCTTTGATGTATTCGGCCCAGACACGCCATTTGTCTTTCAAATAGGTTGTACCAATACCAGTCAGTTTACGGTCGTAGGTGCGTTCAGCTGCTGCCAATGATGTGGCGCCGGCATTCAGGGTAGCGGAATCATAAATGGTACGTTTACCTGATGTGTTCCAGATGTAGAATTTCCAGCCCTCACGCCAGGGGCCATCTCCGCCGCCATATAGCTTTTCGGATGCCAGGTAAACCGTGGTATC
>JBFHPZ010000468.1:0-2582 GCA_041592495.1 Gammaproteobacteria bacterium
GAAGCCATTATTAATCGCATGGGGTTCAACAACAAGGGTGTGGATTATTTGCTTAACCGGGTAAAGCAGTCATCCTATAAGGGCGTGCTGGGTATCAATATCGGCAAGAATTTTGATACACCGGTTGAACGTGCCGTGGATGATTATGTGCATTGCCTGCACAAGGTTTATCCCTATGCGGATTATGTCACGGTCAATATATCATCCCCCAATACACCGGGTTTGCGTGATTTGCAATTTGGTGATGCGCTGAAACAATTATTGAACTCATTAAAGGAAGAACAAGCTCGTCAATCGGATCTGTGGAGTCGTTATGTGCCTATCGCTATCAAGATTGCACCGGACATGGATGATGAAGCAATCGAGAAATTAACCGATACGTTTGTGGCGCACAAAGTAGACGGCATCATTGCCACCAATACCACATTCTCCCGTGAAGGTGTTGAAGGATTACCTCATGCGGATGAGCAGGGTGGTTTGAGTGGACGTCCGGTTAAGAATAAATCCGATCATGTGTTGCAGGTCATGGCGGCGTACTTGCAGGGAGAAATTCCCATTATCGCAGTGGGTGGAATTTTTAGTGGCAAGGATGCCATTAATAAAATACGTCTTGGCGCCAGTCTGGTGCAGGTTTATACCGGCTTTATTTATCGTGGCCCGGAATTGATTAAAGAAATTGCTCAGTCGTTGGTTAAAAACGCCAGCAATTCGGCATGAATCTCTTCCGGTAATATTTCCTTCACCACCGGGTGTAAATCGTCATGTATGTCGCTCAGGCAAGGAATGGTGTAGGTTTTCTGAACCTTGCGGTGTGCACAACCATGCTGGTCAGACTGGATGGTAGTATTATGATCCAGGTTCAGTAACACCAGTGACGGCCCATCTTCCAGTACTTCAATTAACTGGCATCGGGTGCCTTCATGGGTGATTTCGCAGCCTATATATTGATGTAGTTGTCTGATCATGTTGAGCCTCGTTGATGACGACAGGCATCAAGGATTGAATTTAGTTACTGACTACAACGCCATTAACGTTATCATATATTGTGTCTATTAGATATTACCGAAGATAAATCAATGAAGTGGAAAATACTTTCGCGCAAGCCGACATACGATGGTTTCTTTAAAGTGGAAGAATGCCGTGTCAGTCATGAAACTTATCGCGGTGGCGACGTTGAAATAAAACGCGAACTGTTTCACCGTGGCGATGCAGTGGCTGTGTTATTGTACGACCCGGTAAATGACAAGCTTGTAATGATCGAGCAGTTCCGTATCGGTGCCATCAATGATGAAGACGGCCCCTGGTTACTGGAAATTGTTGCCGGCGTTGTAGAGGAAGGCGAATCGATAAAGGATGTGGCAAAACGAGAATGTAAGGAAGAAGCGGGTTTGGAAGTACACGCGTTTGAAACCATACATACGTTTTATTCCAGTCCCGGTGGCTGTTCGGAAAAAATCTATCTTTTATGTGCCTTAGTTGATAGTGCTAAAGCCCATGGCATACATGGTATTGCCGATGAAGGCGAAGACATTAAAGTCTCCGTGCTGGATTATGACGAGGTCATTGATTTATTAGGGAGTGATCATATCAGTTCTGCCATTCCTGTCATTGCTTTGCAATGGCTACAGTTGAATCGCGAGCGCCTGCGCATCGAAAGTTTTGTTATGTAATACAACTTATCATTATTCGGTTGTCATCAAATTAATCTATTTGTATTCAGGGCTCGTGTGCAACCGACAATTCCACTGCTACACTTCTAATGAAATTAGATAAAAATCAAAAATCATGGATGGCTTTATGAGTGATCGTACCTATAGAACCTTGCTGGGTATTACTATCCTGCTTGGTTTGTATTTTGCGCAACCCGCATTGATATATGGTTTGGTCATTATTCTGCTGCTGGAAGGCGTCACTAATTACCGTGTGCCCAAAATCGTCTGCAAGTTCCGCAATTGCATAGCCAATAAGGAATTGGCCATTGAGTATTTCCCCGAACCATACAACCCGCAATTCCGTTTTAATTGTGAATCGGAAAGGATCTGGCGTCTGGTTGTGGGTTCCTTGTTACTAATCACCTACTATTTTTACAGTCAACTATGGTTTTTCCCCTGGTTTATGGGCTTTGCAATTTTTGGTGCCGGTATCAGCGGTGTTTGCCCGGTATTAGTAGCCATACGCTGGGTCGGTTTTAAATGACCGATAAAAAAATAGACAGGCCCACCCATGGCGTCCGTCGCATCATTTTATCCCTGCCAGCCAAGATTACCGGCATTGTGTTCTGGGGCCTGGTGCTGGTGGGTTTAATGGTGGCGGTGGTTTTGCTGGATCTGCGGGAGCGGGAGCTGGGTTATCGCTATCAGCTTGAAGCCAATATGATTGCTTATGAGCTGGAAAATGCCATTGAACACAGCGATGGGGATGGAAATGTATCGACGAATGTTTATAACCGCTTCAATGGCCTGCAACATAATTATCCCTTAAGGGGCTTAGAATTTACCTACAGGGGACAGTCTTACCGGTTCGGCGAAATATCCAGCATATTTGATGTCTATCCATTCCGGTTGCATATACATCATGCCTCC
>JBFHPZ010000469.1:0-2581 GCA_041592495.1 Gammaproteobacteria bacterium
GCAAAAACACTGTCCGGAATGACGGGGTTCTTGCGTAATATTAATGGCTTTCAATTTTGGACACTTCCTTCTGGCTTTTATCAATAAGGCTTCTTGCCAAATGCAGTGAAAGTTAACTGGACAGCAGTGTTAAAAAGTCATTTAGTCATATGCTGTATGAACTTGTTAAATAAGCGAATGATAATCAAGAGATGTAATATTTTGCGTTCTTTTCCCGTTTTGTTTGTCAGTTACGGGTTCAATTTTAAACCTCAGGAAAGTGTGATAGCCTAGGTAAGCAATGAATGACTACCCCAGTGTCATCCTGAGCATCGTCGAAGGATCTTGACTGTTTAAAAGCAGTATTAACTTTAAGCATAAGATCTCTCCACTACGGTCGGGATGACAGTTATTTAGTATTTTCCTGGGATTTCTCCGCAACTCATCTCCACATCCAGGAGGCTTCTCATGTTGCAGCTCAATGTTAATGGCCAGATACATGATCTGGCGATGGAATCTGATACTCCCTTGCTCTGGGCCCTGCGTGATGGCCTGAAACTGACAGGTACCAAATACAGTTGCGGTATTTCCGAGTGTGGCACCTGCACAGTTCTGGTGGATGGCAAACCGGTGCGTAGTTGCGTGACACCGGTATCGGCTGTCGTGGGCAAGAAGATTACGACCATCGAAGGTTTGTCGAACGACAACTCACATCCGGTGCAACAGGCATGGATTGCAGAGGAAGTGCCGCAATGCGGTTATTGCCAGTCGGGACAAATTTTAACAGCGGTGGCTTTACTTGATCGCAATCCCAATCCGACAGAAGCGGACATCGAAGAATTCATGAGTCCGGTGTTGTGCCGTTGTGGCACTTACCCGCGCATTCGCACGGCGGTAAAGAAAGCGGCGCAATTAATGGCTGCAAAGAACAAGGAGGTGTGACATGGAAAAAATCAAACTGACACGCCGTGAATTTTTAATTACCAGTGCTGCTGTCGGTGGCGGCCTGATGATTGGTTTTACCCTGGGTTGCGATAGCAAGGATAAAACTACAACCCAGGCAGTGACAGAAAAAATCGCCCAGCCGGAACCGGCGCAGTTTACCCCCAATGCCTGGCTCACCATTGGCAGTGATGGCAGCGTGACCATTCGCGTCGGTAGTTCGGAAATGGGCCAGGGCACGCTCACCGGCATCGCCATGTTGATTGCCGATGAACTGGATGCCGACTGGTCGCGGGTTAAGGCCGAACATGCGCCGGCAGACAAGGCGTTTTCCAATCCCATTCTGGGTCGCCAGGCGACCGGCGGCAGCACGGCCATTCGGGGGTTCTGGGATATTGTGCGCAAGGCAGGTGCTACCGGGCGGGAATTGCTGATACAGGTGGCGGCGCAACAATGGGGCGTGGAAGCCAGTGATTGCACGGCACATCAGGGCCAGGTGATGCATGAAGAAAGCGATCGTCGCCTGAGCTATGGCGAACTGGCGGAAGCGGCCTCAAAGCTGCCGGTGCCGGAGAACGTGTTCCTCAAGGAACCTGAAGATTTTGTTTTGATAGGGCAGTCGATTCCCCGGCTGGATACTCCGATTAAGGTCAACGGCCAGGCTGAGTTTGGCATGGATGTGCAACTGCCCAATATGCTGGTCGCCACCGTGGCTCGTTGCCCGGTGAAAGATGGCAAGCTGAAAAGTTTTGATGCCAGTAATGCGCTCAAGGTATCCGGGGTGAAACGGGTCGAAGCCATCAGCAGTGGCGTTGCGGTGGTGGCCGAGCATTACTGGGCGGCGAAAAAAGGTCGTGATGCGCTCAACATTGAATGGGATAACGCGGGTAATGAAACCCTCAGTTCGGCGGGTATCGACGCGCAATTCAAGGCCGCTGTGAACAAGGGTTTGATGGAGCGGGATGACGGCGATATCACCGGCTCACTGGCCTCCGCCGCCAAAACCGTGGAAGCGATTTACACCGTGCCCTATCAGGCCCATGCCTGCATGGAACCGATGAATGCCACGGCGGATGTTCGTGCCGATGGCTGTGATGTCTATGCGCCTACCCAGGGACAGGCTTCCACCCAGGCCACCGCCATGGCGATCACCGGGTTTGCGGAAGCGCAGGTGAAAGTGCATACCACCTTTCTCGGCGGTGGTTTTGGTCGCCGTTCCGAACAGGATTTTATTGCCGACGCGGTGGAGTGTTCCAAAGCCGCGGGTCA
Organism: Gammaproteobacteria bacterium; assembly: GCA_041592495.1. Classification (GTDB taxonomy): domain Bacteria; phylum Pseudomonadota; class Gammaproteobacteria; order SZUA-229; family SZUA-229; genus JBFHPZ01. The sequence continues at coordinate 2,191 of JBFHPZ010000469.1, forward strand.
GCCGGTGAAAGTCATCTGGACTCGTGAAGACGACATCATGCACGGTCAATATCGCCCGGCGACCTACAATGTGCTGCGCGGTGGCGTCGATGCCAAAGGCAAGATACTGGCCTGGGAACACCGCATCGCCGGACCGTCAATTTTGTCCCGCGTGGCACCGGCGCGGGCCGGGGATGGCCATGACTGGTCCAGCACCGAAGGTGCCAAAAATATTCCCTATGGCATTGCCAATATGCGAGTGACCTATGCCATGGTGAACACACCGGTGCCGGTGGGATTCTGGCGCTCGGTGGGTAGTTCGCAAAATGCCTACATCACCGAAAGTTTCTTTGATGAGCTGGCGAAGCTGGCGGGACGCGATCCCCTGGATGCAAGGCTGGCGTTGATGGCC
>JBFHPZ010000470.1:0-2579 GCA_041592495.1 Gammaproteobacteria bacterium
GAAGACCTGCCCCACAATCCTACGGAAGAAGATAACCACCAGTCCCAACTAAAGGACCTGATTGCTAAAGGCAAGGAACAGGGTTATCTCACTTATTCCGAGGTAAACGACCACCTTCCCGAAGAAATTGTCGATCCGGAACAGGTGGAAGACATCATTAACATGATTAATGACATGGGTATCACCGTGCACGAAATTGCGCCGGATACCGAGTCTCTTGTGTTATCTGACGCCAGCGCAACGGACGACAATGCCGCTGAAGAAGCAGCCGCCGCCTTAGCCTCCATTGAAAGCGAATTTGGCCGAACCACCGATCCGGTTCGCATGTACATGCGTGAGATGGGTAGCGTTGAGCTTTTGACCCGCGAGGGTGAAATCGTTATCGCCAAGCGTATTGAGGAAGGCCTAAAGCAGGTTCTTGAAGCCCTGGCCACCAATCCGCGATCAATCCAGCAGGTGCTCAAAACCTATCAGCACATCATTGCCGAGGAAGGGCGTCTGACAGATCTCATCAGTGGTTTTCATACTGAAGATGATGATGTTATTGCCACACCAACCCCTATCGACGATACAACTGACGACACTGTCACAGCGACTGCCGATACAGATGACGCCGATGGCGGCGACGATGACGATGACGATGAAACCACCCAGGTCGAAGAAGACACCGGCCCGGATCCTGAAGAAGCCAGAATTCATTTTGAAACATTACAGAAAGCCTATGACAAGGTAACAGCCGCTCAAAACAAGAAAAACATGAAAGCTTTCCAGAAAGCACGCGAAGATATGGCGCAGGCTTTCATGGAATTCAAATTCCTGCCGAACATTGTCCTGGAGCTCACCCGGGATCTGCGCACCACCATGGACCGGGTACGCACGCTGGAACGTCACATTTTGAATCTTTGCGTTAACAAGGCCCACATGCCACGCAAAATCATGATCCAGTCGTTCCCCGACAATGAAACCAACCAGAAATGGATTGACCAGTATTTGCAAAACCACGAATACTCCGAGTCACTGGCCGAGCATTCTGTCGATATCAAGCATACCCAGCACAAACTGGCCATGCTGGAAAAAGATTTTGGTCTGAGCATTACCGACATCAAGGAAATCAATCGGAAAATGTCAATTGGTGAAGCCAAGGCCCGCCGCGCCAAGAAAGAAATGGTTGAGGCCAACCTGCGCCTGGTTATTTCCATTGCCAAAAAGTACACCAACCGTGGCCTGCAATTCCTCGACCTGATCCAGGAAGGCAATATTGGCCTGATGAAAGCGGTCGATAAATTTGAATATCGCCGTGGTTACAAATTCTCTACCTATGCCACCTGGTGGATTCGTCAGGCGATTACCCGCTCCATCGCAGACCAGGCTCGCACTATTCGTATCCCCGTGCATATGATTGAAACCATCAACAAGCTCAATCGCATTTTCCGCCAGATGCTGCAGGAAATGGGTCGCGAACCCACTCCCGAAGAACTGGCAGAAAAGATGGATATGCCGGAAGACAAGATTCGCAAGGTTCTGAAGATCGCCAAAGAACCGATTTCAATGGAAACACCTATTGGTGATGATGAAGATTCCCATCTGGGTGATTTCATCGAAGACGCCAACATCCTGTCTCCTGTTGAAGCAGCAACGGGTGAAGCGCTGCGGGAATCAACTCGTGAAATCCTGTCGACACTGACACCACGCGAAGCCAAGGTACTACGTATGCGTTTTGGTATTGATATGAATACCGACCACACGCTGGAAGAAGTAGGCAAGCAATTTGATGTAACCCGCGAACGTATTCGTCAGATTGAAGCCAAGGCATTGCGCAAGCTGCGCCATCCTTCACGTGCAGAAAACCTGCGCAGTTTTATTGGTGAAGAATAAAAAGTAGCAATAAACCAAAAAGGGACAACAAATAGTTGTTGTCCCTTTTTTTGCTGCATATAATTGCAGCGCGTTACAAACCACGGTATGGCTGTGACGTATTCGCATCTCATTTCAAGAGCGTCGCTTCGCGGCAGAGTGCCTTCGGCACAAATTGTATGCGTGTAGCCGCAACACGCAGTGCGGGCCCATAGCTCAGTTGGTTAGAGCATCCGACTCATAATCGGCAGGTCCCAGGTTCAAGTCCTGGTGGGCCCACCATACTTTGTCTTCGCCAAAGTATTTTACTGGCAAATATTCATTCCTGAGAAACCCTATATACGTAACCAACTTTCTGGACATATGTCCGGATTTTGAAGGTTAGAGGCAGCAAGCCATCGTTTCGGAGCAATCACAACTTTGTCTGACGAAGGATTAAGCCAAGCACTCCACCACGAAAACGACGAATTCGCGATAATGTGATGACGGCAGGCACTCATCAGCCGCATATCCTCGTAACAGTTATCGGCAGTATTTCCTCGCACGATCACTCCATCACATGGAAATACCAGATTTGCCTCCGCCCAATCCGGCTCATCTGAAAAAACAAACAACGTAATATCTTTGCCAACTCTTTCCATGATCTGGCTTACAGCCATACGATAGTAATCCGGCGAACATAGTCCATGAGTCGCTGTTATTTTGGGATCATTGGCATAGTCTCC
>JBFHPZ010000471.1:0-2570 GCA_041592495.1 Gammaproteobacteria bacterium
GGGGGTATGTCTAATATTCAGCGGCTCTATCAAAATGTGCCAGATATCTGGGGTAAATATGTGTTCTCTGACAAGGTGTTTACCCGACTGGTGCCACCAAAATTTGGTGACTCCAGTGGCGTACGTGGTGCCGCATGGCTGTGGCACGATTAATGTTCTGATTAAATTATTTTACCCAATTATTTTCAGCACAATACCGGGGTTGGTCTATGCTTGACAGTATCAATCCAGTTCCTTCATACCTTGGTTAAGTTATATATTATGCGCATGTAAACCATGGGTTATTCATGCTGATGGTGTCTGTTTCGCGGGAGAAACACTATGCTTAAAAGTTTCAAAATTGGTACGCTGCTCGCTTTTGGTTTTGGTTTTGTCCTGCTGCTGGTCATTGCAATTACCCTGCCTGTAGTGATGACAACAATTAATAATGTTGTCCAGGATGGAGAGCAACGGGAATTGCAAAAGTTCTATGAGAGCGCGCAGGCCGAAATCAATTCACAGGGCGATATGGCGGAGGCACTGGCGGCCATGGTGGCCAACACCGGAACCGTTAATGAATTATTTGCTCGACGAGATCGTGATGCCCTGGCAGGAATACTGGTACCCGCTTTCAAGGAAATGAAGGATAAATACCATGTGCAACAGTTTCAGTTCCATACGGCACCGGCCATTTCCTTCCTGCGGGTACATAAGCCAGAAAAATTTGGCGATGATCTTTCCGGCTTTCGTAAAACCGTTGTTGCCACCAACGAAACCCTGGGTAGCATCAAAGGTCTGGAGAAAGGTGTTGCCGGCCTGGGCATTCGTGGTGTGACACCGGTATTTTATCGTGGCGAACACGTGGGCTCGGTGGAATTCGGTATGTCATTTGGCCAGTCCTTCTTCGATCAGTTTCACGAAAAATTTGGTGTAGATATTTCACTCTACCTGCAAGATCAGGAAGCGGGCTTCAAGCGATTTGCCACCACGCTGGAAGGCGATGCCCTGCTAAACAAACAGCAGTTAAACAGGGTAATGCTGGGTGATACTGTCCTGGAAAAAATCGAAAAGGGTAGTGCCGAATACGCCGTGCTGGGGCGTAGTGTAAGTGATTATTCCGGTAAATCGATTGGTGTAATGATGATTGCCATGGATCGCAGTCATCTTACCGCAACCCTTAACCGCGCACGCAATACCATTTTAATGATTGGTGGAGGCGTGCTGGTACTGGCACTGTTTATTGCGAGCCTGATTGCAAAAGGTATTAGCCGCCCATTAAATGCAGCGGTTGAAGCCATGAATGAAATTGCCGAAGGTGAAGGTGATTTAACCCGGCGCCTTGATGATTCAGGCGAAAATGAAATTAGCAAGCTTGCCAAAGCCTTCAACCAGTTTGCGGAAAAAGTTCGTCTTATGGTCAGCCAGGTTTCAGCATCAACCGGACAGCTGGCTGCCGCTGCGGAAGAGGTGTCGGTCATTACCGAAGAAACCAATCGTGGTGTACAACAACAGCAATCGGAAACGACGCAGGTGGTTACCGCCATGAATGAAATGGCGGCAACAGTACAGGAAGTGGCGCGACATGCAAACGAAGCAGCCAGTGCGGCTTCGAATGCGGATTCGGCTTCGGCTGAGGGAAAGAAGGTGGTGATTAACACCATGAAGGCCATTGAAGACTTGTCTGCCGAAATTAATACGGCTGCCACGGTCATCAGCAAGCTTGAAACTGATAGTGAGAATATTGGAAGCGTACTGGATGTGATCAAGGGCATAGCTGAACAAACCAATCTATTGGCACTTAATGCAGCCATCGAAGCTGCACGTGCCGGTGAACAGGGTCGTGGTTTTGCAGTGGTTGCCGATGAAGTGCGGACACTTGCCAGCAAAACACAGAAATCGACACAGGAAATTCAGGGCATGATCGAACAGTTGCAAACAGGTGCTCAATCGGCAGTTAAAGTTATGGCAGAAAGCATAACGCGAGCCGAAGCAAGTGTAGAGAAAGCGGCACATGCAGGATCAGCACTCGAAACAATTACGAAATCGGTTTCACAAATCAGAGATATGAATGCCCAGATTGCAACGGCTGCAGAAGAGCAAAGTGCAGTGGCTGAAGAGATTAATCGAAATATTGTCAGTATCAGCGACGTTGTGGATCAAACAGCGGAAGGTTCCAGACAAACATCCACTGCCAGTGGTGAACTGGCGCGATTAGCTGTGCAGTTGCAGCAACTTGTCGGACAGTTTAAGGTTTAACTTGCATACTGGCGTACAGGGCCAGGGTTTATTGGGGGTGTTGTCATGAGTCGTATAGTCTCTTCCTTGTTTTGTTATGGCACCCTGGAGTTTCCGGAGATAATGTTTCGGGTGACGGGAGATATTTTTCCCTGTGAAACGGGATGGCTAAATGATTATGCACGTTATCTGGTTTAGAACCAGTCGTTTCCTGGTTTGGTGTATGAGCCTGGCGCATGTACCGAAGGCACCGTATATCATGAACTGAAACCACGCCACCTGAAACGACTGGATGCTTATGAGGGCTTGCTTTATTCCAGGGAGCGCCTGTCTATTGAGACTGAAGATGGGTCACC
>JBFHPZ010000472.1:0-2561 GCA_041592495.1 Gammaproteobacteria bacterium
GCCTTGAATTTGGTAATGGTAAAAGTATTATTGCGCGCCTTCCAAAACAGGAAGATGAATACGATCTAAAAAAGCTCGGCGAATATTTACTCGAAATCAAGGGCAAGGTTCCGGATAAAACCGATGCGCTGGTGTTGATGGAGCCGGATATTGAATATGATTACCTGGTACAAATCATGGATGCAGTGCGCAGTGCCGAAGTACGCCAGACAGATAGCCTTGAAGTGCAGAGAATTGAATTGTTCCCGGATATTTCCATAGGTGATGCGCCATGAGCGCGAGGATAAGTTATGGCGACTGATTCCCGCCGAATGAAACGCATGAGCCGGAGCAAAAAAACACCGCCCGGCTTGAACCTGGTTTCACTGATGGATGTGTTTACTATTCTGGTGTTTTTCCTGTTGGTGAATTCATCATCCAGTGATGTTATGGAGCCGCCAAAAGAAATTACCTTGCCGGATTCAGTCGTTGAAACCAAGCCCAGGGAAACAGTCATTGTAATGGTGACTGAACAGTATGTGCTGGTGATGGGTGAACCTGTCGGTACCATAGATGAAATTATTGAATCAAAACAGGCCATATTTGAGCCAATAAAAACTCGATTGCTGGAGCAGAAAAAACGTGTCATTGGTGTCAGTACCAAGGCCGTTGCGGAAAGTGGCGAAGTCACCATACTGGCTCATAAAACCATACCCTTCAAATTACTGAAAAAAATCATGTCCAGTTGTACCAGTGCCGGCTACGGAAAAATTTCCCTGGCTGTGATTCAAAAAGCATCCCAGAGTTGATTTGTGATTCAAGAATTCAGAGCAGAAGAGCAACAAATCAATCAAAAGATTGAGCAATCCAGAAAGCGTATCGCTGAGCTGGAGAATGATTTGCTGCGCGCTGATGTTGCACTGGAAGAATTAGCTGAAGACCGTCAGAAATATTCGCTGGTGAGTGAAATTGCTGATCGCCTGGATCAGTTGAAAAAGATTGGCGGATTGAAATTTTTCTGGGGTGAAAATACCAGTGAGCAACAGGCGGTTGAACATTACAATCGTGTTTTAAATGCAGTCGTCAACTTCGACAGTAAAATCAAGGAGCTCCAGCAACAACGCGAAGACATCAAGGGTAATATCCAGAGTGTTCTGGCGCGAATCAATATACTGCAGGAAGAAATCGAGATTCTTCATGAACGTGAAGAAGAACGCGAAAACGAATTTGTTATAGAGCGTGAGATGACCCATCCCGGTTATCATCCCATGGCGATGCCATGGTCGATGCAGGCTGAGGATGAAAGACGGTTTCGCAAAATTGTTCTTATCACTCTGCTGCTGACATTTTTACTGGGCATACTGGTACCAATGTGGGATCTACCTGTTAAGGAACGTGATGAAGTCATCGAAATCCCCGAACGTCTCGCCAAACTCATAGTGGAAAAGCAAGCACCACCACCGCCACCGCCGCCGGTTGAAAAGAAACTGGAAGAGCTGAAGGAAGAAAAGAAACCAAGCAAGGAAGAGAAGAAACCACAGCCAGAAGAAGCAAAACTGGCACGCAAGAAAGCAGAAAAATCCGGTCTGTTGGCATTCAGCAAGGATTTCGCCGAGCTAATGGATACTTCAGATGTGGATAAACTGGGAGCCCAGGCGCGCATCACCAACAAGGGCCAGACTGCAACAAAAGTACAACGCTCACTGGTTACAGCTGAAGTAGCCGGTTCCAGCGGTGGCATCAATACCGCTGCGCTGAGTCGAGATGTGGGTGGTGCCGGCAAGGGTCTGGCGGGCGTCGAATTCTCCCGGGTGGAAAGTTCTATCGGCGGTGACTTCTTCGGCGAAGAGCGTCCGCTTAGCGATGGCATAGGTCCGTCACGTACCGATGAAGAAATACAGATCGTATTCGACCGTTACAAATCTGCTCTTTACCGTATTTACAATCGCAAGCTACGTGAGAATCCTACGCTGCAAGGCAAGGTCGTATTGCGTATTACTATCGAGCCCGATGGCAGTGTTTCCATGTGTAAGCTGGATTCCAGCGACATGAAAGCACCGGATCTGGAAGCAGATATTGTCGAGCGTGTTACCAAGTTCAACTTTGGCGCAAAGGAAGGTGTACCGACTATCACCATTCTGTATCCTATCGACTTCCTGCCTACCAGTTAACGCGGTTCATTCCGGTGCTTTCACCTAGCAGGAAGCCGGAGATGTCTCAACCGTTTAACCGAAAATTGGCTGGATTCATCCGGAGTCAGATGATATCGTAGGTTTTCGTACTAAAATCTATTAAAAAACAAATGTTTATTGCGTCTTCCTTATAAAAGAGGTTAATAAGGCGGGTGCAATTGCGCGCTGTATCACATACCCATTTGTAGGGGCCAACTATAATGAAAACAGTAACTAATTGATAAAACAGGAACTATTGGCTTGGTGACAGAAGATACAGACTAAATGTGTAGTGCAGGGGCATGGAAAAAGTGGCATCACTGGCTGGCAAAAGCGATATTTGCCGGCGCAGTTTTTTTATTGCCTGTAGAAAATGCATCCGCTGTAGCGAATTTAACTTTTTCAACAACA
>JBFHPZ010000473.1:0-2554 GCA_041592495.1 Gammaproteobacteria bacterium
AAGCGACTCCAGAAACGACATGCGTTGTATCGCCTTACACCACTTCGCCCATTTTGAATATGGGCAGGTACATTGCAATTACCAGACCACCAACAACGATCGCCAGGAATACCATAATGACCGGTTCCATTAGGCTGGTGAGGGAATCTACAGCCGCATCTACCTGTTCTTCATAATAGTCGGCAACTTTACCAAGCATGGTATCAAGAGCTCCTGATTCTTCTCCAATTGCAATCATCTGGATAACCATGTTGGGGAACAGATCTGGAAACTGACTCAAACTGGCCTGTAATTGACTACCGCCTGCAATGTCATCGCGAACTCTGTTAATGGCTTTTCTATATACACTGTTACCTGATGCACCTGCTACGGAATCCATGGCTTCGACAAGTGGTACCCCAGCAGCAAACATAGTGGCAAGTGTTCGTGAAAAACGCGCTACAGATGCTTTCAAAACAAGATCTGAAATTACAGGTGCCTTAAGGGCCATCTTATCCAGGTAATCCCTAAATTTTGCAGATCGTTTTTTGAGATTAATAAAACCTAGTACTGCTCCAATGATGCCACCGAATATCAAATACCATTTCTCAACAAAGACATCGGAAATTCCAACAACAAGTTGTGTAAATGCTGGTAATTCGCCACCAAAATTTTCAAACATATTGGCGAATATCGGCACCACGAAAATCAGCAAAATAGCTGTAACAATGAAGGCAACTACCAGAACTGCAATAGGGTAGGTAAGTGCTTTTTTGATTTTTGTTTTAAGTTGTTCGGTTTTTTCTTTATAAATTGCAATTTTATCAAGCAGGGTTTCAAGAGCACCTGATTGCTCACCGGCCTCAACCAGATTACAAAAAAGATCATCAAAATATAATGGGTGTTTTTTTAATGCTGAAGCAAATGTCCCGCCAGCCTCAACATCTGATTTTATCGTCAATATTAAATCACGCATGCTGGGGTTGGAGTGACCCTGGCCAGTAATTTCGAAAGATTGTACAAGAGGGACACCGGCTCGCATCATTGTTGCCAGTTGCCGTGCAAATACTGCAATATCGCCAGTGGTGATTTTCTTGTCTGAGCCACCAAACATGGGTTTTGCTTTTTTCTTTACACGTTTGGGAACAATTCCCTGGCGGCGAAGATCGGCTTTAAGCATATCCATATTAGCGGAGGTTGTTTCACCCATGGCTTTTTTGCCATCTTTGGTAGTGCCTTCCCAGATAAAAGCTTGTTTTCTGGCTTGCTTTATTGTTTGCTTTTTGGCCATGACTAATCCTTGGTAACTCGATTCACTTCTTCAAGGCTGGTAATACCCGCTAGTACTTTTTTTAAACCCGATCTGCGAAGATCATCAATGCCTTCTTTTGCAGCCTGGTCAGCAAGATCTTGCGCATTACCTCCAGACATAATAATTCTGCCCATGGCTTCAGAAATGGGCATAACCTGATAAATACCCACACGTCCCTTATAGCCCTTGTCGCATTGATCACAGCCAACAGGTTTATAGATGGTGAGTCCCTGATTAATATCGTCTTCTGTAAATCCTTCTTCTAACAAGGCAGTTCTGGGGATGTCATCCTTGGTTTTGCATTGCTCACAAAGTCGTCGTCCTAATCGTTGTGCGATGATTAAGTTAACAGCGGAAGCGATATTAAATGGAGGAACCCCCATGTTTACGAGACGAGCAAGTGTCTGTGGTGCATCATTGGTATGCAGTGTCGACAATACCAAATGACCTGTTTGTGCAGCTTTAATGGCAATGGATGCTGTTTCCAGGTCACGGATCTCACCCACCATGACAACGTCAGGGTCCTGGCGTAAAAATGCACGCAAAGCGGAGGCGAAATCCAGACCAACTTTGGGATTAACATTAACCTGATTGATACCTTCGAGATTGATTTCGACAGGATCTTCCGCAGTTGAAATATTACGATCCACTGTATTTAAAATATTAAGACCCGTATAAAGAGAAACCGTTTTACCGCTACCAGTGGGGCCGGTAACTAGAATCATGCCATAAGGATTGGCGAGAGCATTCATATAACGCTCTTTTTGTTCAGGCTCATAGCCCAGGGCATCAATGCCAAGTTTTGCACTGGATGGGTCCAGTATACGTAGTACGATTTTTTCACCAAACAGCGTGGGGCAAGTATTTACACGGAAATCAATAGCCTTGTTCTTGGATATTCGCATTTTGATGCGCCCATCCTGTGGAACACGTCGCTCTGCTGTATCCATGCGGGACATGACCTTGACACGAGCGGAAAGACGGTTACCCATAGTTACTGGAGGAGAAGCAATTTCTCTTAAAACACCGTCGATACGCAAACGTACACGATATCGCTTTTCATAAGGTTCAAAATGGATATCCGATGCGCCACGCTTGATAGCATCCAGCAGTACTTTGTTAACAAAACGAACTACAGGTGTATCATCTATATCTGAATCGCTAGCATCTTCCTTGGCCTGGTTTTCTGTATCTTCAAAATCAAGATCATCTAATCCTTCATCCAGCATGCTGGACATGGATTCATCTTCTTCCTTGCTAAGA
>JBFHPZ010000474.1:0-2552 GCA_041592495.1 Gammaproteobacteria bacterium
CCAGATTTGATCCATCTGGTCGATTATGGTGTCGCAGGATTCATCGAGAAAATAAATGGCTGCATTTTCATCTGCAGTATGTGGTAGCGTAATGTTCCATACATCCAGTTTATTAATGCGGGTATAGAAGTCGGGTTTAGTGCCTTGAGTTGGTTTTGTTTGAAGAGATTCATCAATCCAGTGTTGTGCAATACGTGGCAATAATTTATTACGAAAATGAATATCCAGACAGGAATAAGGCATAAAGGGAGGGGTATGATATTTATATGCTTTATTGATCAGGCTGGGCCAGAATTCGTCTTCCAGAAACCTGTGTCCCAACATGACTGCTGTAAGCATGTCGATAAAACCATTATCTTTTATTTCGTTGAAGGTATGTAAGTCTGCATATAGCTCTTCATGGCGGGCTGCTTTTCTGGAGTAGAATCTGTAAAGCGGCGCATACCATGAAAAGAAGATGCGCATCACCAGTGTTGGAAGAGAAAAATCCGATTGATAGCTGGCCTGATATTGGGTCCAGGTCTGACGCGCAAAGTAAAACATTCTGCCGGGACGTGTAAACGAACCACTTAAATGTTTGAGCTCACGATGTACAGCAGATCTGAATTGAACAGGTGTAAGGCATTGCATCATGGGTAAACCGATGATCAAGGTATTGATAAACCTGAATGGATAGCCTGAATGCGGTGTTCGTATGAGGGTCAATTCAAAATTTCGGGTTATCCTGATTCGATGGATAGTGGTTATGTGTAGTTCGGTGCAGAGTTCGGTTACCAGCTTGATTAATCGAGGGGCTTCCTGGGCTGTCACAGGGCGGCCAGCAGGTAGTGAAGGCTTACGCTGAATCAAATAGAGCGACATGATAAGCGTGAAAATAAAACTGGAAACCTGGATGATTGTCAGGCTTATATCGTGAAGATTGTTGAATTCAAGAGGCTTATTGTATAAGGAATAGGCCGATAACATTGCGAGTGCGGGAAATGCCAGGATATAGGCATAACCCAGCATAGTGAATAAAGTCAGGCCGCTAATATAAGCTAAGGTATAGCGCTCTGTAGTACTTTTCATGGTAGAAAACTCAACAACCTGCTGGGCATTGAAAGATCGATTATCAAGATCGATTACATCGAGTTGATCACTCATATCTGGCATACCTTTGGCAAAAGCCAATTAATTGCCTGGATCAGTAAATATCATTAGCGTGGAAGATAAGAAAAAGCTGTGACGAATGTCGTTATAATTATTGCAGAGTCATATTTATTATTTATCTGCCTGTAGTCATTATAATTTCGCAGATTTGATTTTAGGACTTTCCCATCACAGCAAGCCAAAATTAGACATGTTGTAGTTGTGGGTCAAGCAAAAGCCAGTTTAATTGCTGCGGTTTTGCGAGATATATCACATTTCGATATGGATTTAGGAGGCGTATAAGTTGTCGCTAATGTTATTCAGGTGGTTTCTTAAACCTTGTTTCCCCGGTTTGCACCAATTCCTGTACCTGTAGTGTGGGTTCTTCCGGAAACAGTCTTTTCAGGTCTTCAAGTATTAGTGCTTCGCCTTTATTCTCGTAGCATTGCCAGATTTTTTCCCAGCGATCATCATCAAAGTAGAAGCCAATAGGTAATATGCACACAAGGTCTCCATTGTAGTGTGTGATGACTTTGGGTTCCTTCAGTTTGCCTGCCATAGTGATTGCACATGCCTTATGTTAATTCAGTGGTTAATTTTTCCACCACAATGTGAGTTGTGGAATATAGGATATCATCAAAAGCCATAAAAGCATTATCAGCAGGAAAGGCATCGCTGCCCGGAATAAGGTTAATATGGATTTACCAAAACGCTGGCTTGCAATAAACAGGTTAATACCTACCGGTGGCGTCATATATCCAATCTCCAGGTTGGCCAGAAAGATGATCCCAAGATGTACAGGATCAATCTGATAACGATGGGCAATAGGCAATATCAGTGGAACGACTACGATGATGGCGGAAAAAATATCCATCATGGCGCCAACCACCAGTAGAAATAAATTCATCAGAATAAGAAACTGTAACTGGCTATCGATTTTGGTTTCCACCAGTTCCAGTAATTTCATGGGTACCTGGGCATCAATTAAAAGATTGGTCAGGCCCATGGCAACACCAAGAATGACCAGAATGCTGCCAACAAGTTTTGCAGTATCGACCAGAATGACAAACAGGTCGGCTTTCAAATTTATTTTTTTGAAAATAAAAGACTCTATTGCAAGGGCATAGGTTGCGGTTAAGGCAGCCGCTTCGGTCACGGTAACAAAGCCGCCAAAAATGCCAATAACTATACCAATGGGTAATAGAATATCCAGGAAGCTTGTCCTGAGTGCTTCGTGCATTTTTGTAATTGAAATTTCATGTGGCTGTATATGCCATTGTCGAGATGAAATATAACTGTGCGTAGATAACAGAATTAATAAAATAATGCCTGGGATAACACCGGCCAGAAACAGCTCGTCGATATTTACGCCTGATACTATGCCATAAAGTAATATGGCAAGGCTGGGTGGGAATAATAATCCC
>JBFHPZ010000475.1:0-2538 GCA_041592495.1 Gammaproteobacteria bacterium
AGGTGATTAAAAATGCTGGTGTAACCATGCATCAGGCAGCCTCCTTTAGCGGAGGTTTTTTAACACGGAATAGAGTATGAACGCGATCATTGATAATAAAGACCGCAAGCTTGATTTGCATGAAGTGTTGGGCTGGCTTGAAGATGATGGCATAGTTGCCAAGGATAATGCGCATATGCTGCGCACCCTGGCGACTGCGAGGGAATATGTCAGCAAAAATCCGCTCATAGTCATTGCCGAGCGGCAATGGATCGATCAGCGTGATCAGCATACACCTCTTTCACTGGAGCTGCTTACGCTGTGGCTGGCTGAAAAAGTGGGCAAGCCCTATTACCGTATCGATCCATTGAAAATCGATGTTAGTAAAGTCTCCGGTGTTATGTCCTATGCCTATGCAGCGCGATTCAATATTCTACCCATTAAAGTCGAAGCGGATTGCATCACTATAGCAACTGCTGAGCCATTCATTCGCGAATGGGAAACCGAACTCAGTCGTATCAAGAATGTAAAATTCAAACGGGTCATCACCAACCCGGATGATATTAGTCGTTACTTGCTGGAATTTTATACCGTTTCGAAATCGGTGGTTGGCGCACAAAAGGAATCTACCCAGGGTACGGGTTATGTGACTAATCTTGAAGCGCTCATGGATCTGGGGCGCGCCGGTAAACTGGAAGCCAATGATCAACACGTAGTCAATATTGTTGACTGGTTGTTGCAATACGCATTTGATCAACGCGCCAGTGATATTCATCTCGAGCCGCGACGTGAACAGGGTAATGTTCGTTTTCGTATCGATGGTGTTATGCACCAGGTGTATCAAATTCCAGCCAATGTCATGGCCGCTGTATCCAGTCGTATCAAGATCATCGGTCGTATGGATGTGGCTGAAAAACGGCGACCACAGGATGGTCGTTTAAAAACACGCATGCCGGATGGTGCTGAAATCGAACTGCGTTTATCCACCATGCCAACCGCATTTGGCGAGAAGCTGGTTATGCGTATTTTTGACCCGGAAGTGCTGGTACGTAATTATCGCGAACTGGGTTTTAGCCAGAGTGATAACGAACGCTGGCAGGCAATGATACAGCAACCCAATGGCATTATCCTGGTAACGGGTCCTACCGGTTCCGGTAAAACCACAACCCTGTATTCCACACTGAAACAACTGGCAAATCCGGAAGTGAACGTGTGTACTGTTGAAGACCCCATCGAGCTGGTTGAGCCCAGTTTTAATCAGATGCAGGTGCAACAGAATATTGGTCTCGACTTTGCGTCCGGAGTACGCACCCTGTTGCGTCAGGACCCGGACATTATCATGATTGGTGAAATTCGTGATATGGAAACCGCTGATATCGCCATTCAGGCTTCGCTCACTGGCCATCTGGTGTTATCCACATTGCATACCAACGATGCGCCTTCAGCAATAACACGCATGATGGATATAGGTGTGCCTTCCTATCTTATTCATTCAACCGTACTGGGTGTTATGGCGCAACGTCTGGTACGAACATTGTGCCCACATTGCAAACGTGAAACCGAAGTCAGTGACAAGGCATGGCAGGAACTGGTTAAACCCTGGAAAGCGAAAAAGCCGGATACTATTTATGAGCCTGTGGGATGTCTTGAATGCCGTAATACAGGTTACATGGGACGTATAGGTATTTATGAAATGTTTACCTTCTCCAAAGAAATTAAAAAACTGATCAGTGATACCTGTGATATCAGTGCATTAAGACAGCAGGCTCTAAAAGAAGGCATGCATCCTTTGCGTTTAAGTGGCGCACAAAAAGTGGCAGCGGGTATTACAACCGTAGAAGAAGTCATGCGCGTGGCTCCACCGCCGATAAACGGTTAACAACAGCTTTGGAGTTAAGGAACATTCGTTATACCGGCGTACAACTGTATGGATGCAGGAAACCAAAGCCGAGGTCGGTTTCCAGTGTAAACACAAATCTACGGGTTCTGTTTATCCCGATGCTGCTTTTCCTTCAAATGCTCCATGTGCAAGATTAAGGTATCAACCGTTTCCTTCAATAAATCAAGTTCATCAATCGTCAAATCATTAAGCTGTTCAAGATTGTACTCAATGGTATCGATGATTTTTTTATGCGGTCGTTGCATCGGTCGCATGAAGTAGGTGGTAATGGTAGCAACAATAGTACCGAAGAACAGCATGGAGCCTATCACGATCCAGGTGCCGCCAATCAGCTGGGCAAGTCCCGTACTGGGTGTATCGGCGATGCCGGCGGTGGAAAATGCAGCTATACCCCAGTAAAGAGCTTCGCCATAAGAAGTCACTGTAGCGCCATTGGTTTTGTATTCCGCCAGATATAAACCGGTAGAAAATAAAAGCCAGAGAACGACCAGCAGTATTATCATTTTAGTAAAAGGCGTATGGATGGACACGTCTTTTATAAATCGTCTGAATTTGGAGTTACGGATGGTTGGTTTCATAATCAGATAAACTCGTGTAGCCAGAAGTGAAGTATTAAAAAGCTGGGCGATACAATATAGTAAACCCGCATGTTACGTGCA
>JBFHPZ010000476.1:0-2535 GCA_041592495.1 Gammaproteobacteria bacterium
AGTATTGGTTTCGTGCCCGCAGCCACATTGGGGCTACAAGGTGAAGTGAATTGTGATGGCTTGTTAATGGACCCTTGGGGCAGGCCCTATTTTTATAGTGTAACTCGAGATGATCATGCGACCTTAGGCATTCCTGGAAACCTGGATTTTACAACGGCTGGGGAGATGAGTAATGTTTCTATTGCAGGATTAACCACGCTGGAGCCATTTTTAACTATATGTCCAGATAGTGCATGTTCTCCTGTAGTAACTGATAATGCCGTTGCCGTGTTTTTTTCGATGGGCAAAAATTTTTCACCAACACCAGATCAGAATGTTAATACACGCACTGGAACAAGAGCGAGTGCCTGTATACCTCCACTGCCCAATTATCGCGTGAGTAATAATACTCGCTATGTATATCGCAGTCCGGTAGAAAAGCCTGGCCAGGAGTTTGATGATATCGTATTCTGGATATCGCCCAATATTCTTTATTCGAAAATGTTGTCAGCAGGACAGCTCTAGTAATTATGCTTAAATCTTATCTGCCCAGTGTTTCAATCCTGAAACACACCTTGCCATCTTCATTGGCCGTCAGTTTCAAATCATAACCATTTCGTCGTGCCAGTTGTGCCGACTGGTACAGGCCAATGCCGTAACCATCCTTTGATGGTAATATCTGGTTGAATAATTTGTTTGCCCTGGATTCGGACATGGGGAATCCGCTGTCACATATTTCGATATAAAACTGTTGTTCATCGGATACCAGGTGGGTGTTGATGTTCACGGATGAATCAGCCCGGCGTTTGCTGCGGGCATTCTCCAGCAGGTTTTCAATAATGCTGTCGAATACATCGGTATCTATATCGTGTTGTTTATTGAGTTCGCCTGAAAATTCGATATCACGTCCGTGATAACGGCTTTGCATTTCGGTCCACCATTCTTTTAGCGGTTTAAAGCTCTGGCCGGTGTTGGTTTTGGTCTGTAGTTTATCCAGTGTGCTTTGCAGGCGTTGTGTCAATAAGGGTAACTGGCGTTCCAGTAATTCATGACTGTGAGCAGGATCGTCGGAGGTTTGTACTACGGCGGTCAAGGTTTGCAGTGACTGCAAAATGTTCTTGATGTCGTGGGTTAACTTGGAACCAGTTTCGTAGACGGCTTTTAAGTGAGTCTGATTTTTTAAAGTTACTTCACGTAGTTTCGACATATAAAAATAGGCCATGAGTTGCATCAGTAATTGTGCATGAATTTTTAGTGCATTGCCCATGGGGATGTGACTATAAATTTCGATTTCGAAATGATCTTCGTTATAGCGAATTGAGTGGGGCGTGATGACGCCATGGAATTCTGTGTCATTGGAAGATTGCCAGCGAATACCGGAAACCCAGGGCAGGTTGAGTAAGTGTTCGATGCTGTATTGCAGGAAGGATTCGGGTTTTATTTTTTTGTTTTTTCCCAGTAAAGATGTTTCATTTACCCAGTGCTCGAAGGGGTTACCAATGTTGAGGATATGCTGTTCCCAACGATGAGCGATGGCAGATAAACCACGCTTTGGCATCCATAGCAAACTAAAAATGAGTAAAAATCCGGCCAGTGAAAGTGTGGTGGTTAACAGTGATTGAATGTAATTTATGTTGTGTGTAAAGCTGAGAACAATGCTGGTCAGGTAGAAAGTAAATAAACCAAAGCTAATAAGCAGGCTATGCAATACGTCATTTTTAACAATGCGTGGTTGTTTCATTGGCCAAACGGTAATAGCGAAACAGGCGATGATAATGGCGTAATCGATATAGATGTTGAGCTCGTTGCTAAGTACATCAAGATGGTAAAGGCCGGGTGTTACCTTAAGGCCAAGTTCCAGAAAGAGTATGACCGCGGCGGTGGCATAAACAACACGTCCCAGACCTTTTATGAGTGCATTACCACCGACCAGACCTGCTAGCAAAACTATCCATAATGTGATGAGCCACCATTCCACCAGATAAAATAATAAAACGATCAGCAACAGGCTGGTGGCAACAGTTTTGAAGTTGAAATTTTCTTCGGCACTTAACAGGGGTTGCCATAACAGAAAAAACCCAAGATGAGTCAGCAGCAGTGCATAAGCAAACAAACTGTTTGTTTCATAATTAGCCAATGCCAGATGCAGGCATAGCAGCATTAATCCCAGAAACAGAAATTCAAATTTGGCGAGTTTTTCAGTACGAATGCTGAGCTTGGGCATGTGTTGATTTTTCATCAATTGTTGAAATTTCATCAGAAAGTAGCCTTAAGCTGTCGATATTTCAACAAAAACTATTGATGGGGGAGTAAAAACAAACGAAATAATGCGGGTTTCAGCGTAATTTAGAGTTTGGCACAGCATTTGCGATAGAAGTATTACAAATAAAAAATTTCAGGAGAATTTTTAATGAAACGTCAAGCGGGTTTTACCCTTATCGAAATTGCAATTGTGTTGGTGATTATTGGTTTGCTGTTGGGTGGTGTGCTCAAGGGCCAGGAGATGATCAACAACTCTAAAGTAAAACGTGTTGTTAATGATTTTAACGGTGTTGC
>JBFHPZ010000477.1:0-2529 GCA_041592495.1 Gammaproteobacteria bacterium
ATGCACAACATACACACAGAGCACAAATGCCCTGAAGCACTTTCAGAATCAACCAGAGAATTATGATCTTCTGATCAGTGACCAAACCATGCCCGAGTTAACCGGTGTTGAAATGATCACTCAAATGCGTAAGCTCAAACCACAGCTACCTGTAATTCTGATGACCGGTTATAGTGACATGATTGACAGAAACAAGCCTGAAAAGATGGGTATTAACTACTTCATCAACAAGCCAATTAATAGTACCCACCTACTACAATATGTAGCTGACGCCTTGAAAATCAAAAGGAAGGGACTTGATTGAAATAAAAAATGCAGATTATTTAGTTTTTGGGAAAACAACCTGCATTTTATAAGGTGAAGTAACCGCGACGACTAACGGACAATGCCACGCTTGCTGGAATTTATAAAATCAACAAAATGTTTCACTTCCGGGAACTGCTCTACAAGCGGCCTTACTTCTTCCATAACTTGCTCTCGGGGTTTATGTGAACGCACCAGTAACTTAAATGTATTGGTTATTGCTCGAATCGCTGCGTCAGAAAAACCCCGGCGCTTCAATCCAATCTTGTTAACGCCATAGGGCTTGGCGTAATTTCCGGAAACAATTAAATAAGGTGGCACATCACGATTTACCGCTGACCCCATACTGGTCATACAATGAGCGCCAATTCGCGTGAACTGATGAACCAGGGTGAAACCGCCCAGAATAGCATTATCTTCCACCACAACATGGCCGGCCAATGATGCAGAATTGGCGAATACAATGTTATTACCCACCTGGCAGTCATGGGCAACATGAACATAGGCCATGAGCAGGTTGTCATTACCAATACGGGTCACACCACCGCCTTCCTTAGTCGCTCGATTCAATGTTACGTATTCACGTATAGTATTACGGTCTCCAATTTCCAAACGGGTTGGATCACCTTTGTACTTCAAGTCTTGCGGCTGTTCACCAAGGGAAGCGAACTGAAATATTTTATTATCCTTGCCAATCTTAGTCGGACCATTGATAACAACATGAGGCCCCACCCAGGTACCGGAGTCAATTTCAACATTGGCTCCAATAATTGAATAGGCTCCGATTTCAACGTCATCGGCAATTTTAGCAGAAGGATCAACAATGGCGGTTTGATGAATCATATAGCGCTATTCTGTAATGATACTAATCACTCTGGTTTCTCTCTGGCCGCACACATAATAGTTGCGCTGGCCGCCAGCTCATCGCCCACCTTGGCTTCACAGGCAAACTTCCAGATACCCCTGGATCTTTTCAACAATTCAACATGCAATGTAAGTGTATCACCAGGCACCACCTGGCGCTTAAACCGTGCTTCATCAATACCCACGAACAGGTAGAGCATGTCATCACTGGCACCCTCTTCCATGGTATTAAATCCCAGTAATCCTGTTGCCTGGGCAAGGGCTTCCATTATAAGCACACCCGGCATTACCGGGTAACCGGGAAAATGTCCCTGAAAGAAAGGCTCATTGATTGTGACATTTTTGATTGCGGTCAGAAACTTGCCAGGTTCAAAATCAATAACCTTGTCAACCAGCAAAAACGGATACCGATGGGGTAGCATTTTTGCGATTTCTGTAACATTCATTTCGTTCAAGACATTAACCTCAATTATTCTTTATTAATCTTTTTTTCCAGCTTGAGAACTTTGCGTACGATTTCATCAAGCTGTCTAAAACGCGCAGTATTTTTGCGCCATATGCTTGTATCATCCACTGGCAAACCGGAAGAATAGGAGCCTGGTTTATCAAGTGACTTGGAAACCATGGACATGGCATTAACCATCACATTGTCAGTAATCTCGATGTTATCCCTGACGCCTGTCATGCCACCAAAAATACAATTGCGGCCAATTTTGGTACTACCTGCGATACCAACACCGTTCGACATAACGGTATGGGCACCGACCTGTACATTGTGTGCGATCTGGACGTGATTATCCAGTTTAACACCATCTTCTATAACAGTATGATTTAAAGCACCACGATCGACTGTGCTACAGGCTCCAATCTCAACATCCTGTCCGATTCTAACACCACCCACCTGAGGCACCTTGAGCCATTGGCCTTCATCGAATTCAAAACCAAAACCATCCGCACCTATAACTGAACCGGAATGAATAATGGTTCTATCACCGATCTGGCAATCAAAATATACAGTTACATTGGCATGCAAATATACATCTTTACCAATAACACTGTCGCGTCCGATAACACATCCTGGCCCGATATAACAGCCGCTACCAACAATTGCTCCAGACTCAATAACCACATTCGCCATAATGCAGGCGGTATCAGCTATCTGCGCTGAAGAATCGATAACTGCGGAGGGGTGAATTCCAGCAGCAGGTTTGTATTGTGGGTATAACAGACTTGCGATTTTGGCATATGCGGCACGCGGGTTCTTTACCACAATAACTGGAACCGGTGAGTCAGCAGCCAGCTCCTCAGTCAGGATCACCGCTTCAGCACATGTGTCCGTAAGATATTTTTTATATTTACTAC
>JBFHPZ010000478.1:0-2528 GCA_041592495.1 Gammaproteobacteria bacterium
ATCCAAATGTGCAAAGCATGTGTGGTTGCGGTGAGTCATTCAGCGTATGAATATGTCAGCAACCATGGCGCGGCTGGATGATATAGTCGATGTTTTTGAATTGTTGGGCGACTGGGATCAGCGTTACAAATATCTGGTGGAGCTGGGCGAAAAGCTTCCGCCCATGCCCGAGCATTTAATGACCGATGAAAACAATGTCAAAGGTTGCATGAGTACGGTGTATGTCAGTGCCTACCGTGACAAACATAATCCGGAGCTGTTTCAGTATCATGGCTATTGTGATACCAGTATCATCCGTGGTGTATTGGCAGTATTGATTCAGCTTGTTGGCGGTCGTACAGCCGATGCCATCGAGGAACTGGACGTGGATGAATTATTTGAACGCTTAAGCCTTGACGAGCATTTGTCACCCAACCGTCATGTGGGTGTATATGCCATAGTGGCATTGATGAAGCAGCAGGTGAATAAGCTTAAATCCGGGCTTGCGAATTAAAAAATAAAAAGCAGGAAAATACTTCCTTCCTTCAAGGGAAATAGAACATATAATTCATATATGCTCTTTAGAATCCTGAAATACTTTTTCCTTCTTTGTATTTTTGCTTCCATTGCAATTGTTCTTGTATTTAAACCTTCCCCTGGTAATCCTAACCGGATTATTACACTTCCAGCTGATTATGAGCCTTTTGCTTATTATCCAGGCTATAGCGGCCCACATCCATCTACATTGCGGCGACCTCAGGAAACTTTTTTCTTTCCCATCAGGCCTGGAGAAACCGGGCCGATACAGCCTTTGTTTGCAGGACCACTGGAATATCCTTTCATGTGTCGCAGCGAAGAAGCAGATTTGGGGCAGCCCCTGGTGGATAATCAGGAAGGGGCCGGTATCAAGATTTATGCAGAAGATGGCTCTGGCAACAAAACAAAAGAAGTAATCGGCTATAGCAAAGACTGCTCATTAAAGACCCGTGTCTGGTATATCTATAAACACAAATACACCCATGATTTTAATCTGTGGGAAAGCACCAGTAAAAATATACAAACTATCACCGTCAACGATCGTGTAGTGAACTATGTGCTACGTGTGGAAGTTGGCACTATTAACCGTCATCCTTATGTTCTATTGGCATTAAAGGGAGAAAATGAGGTATCAGACAGGCCTGAGGCTTCAAACTGGAATAAGAAACTGATTTATTATTTTCGCGGTGGCGTTGGCATAGGCAAGCGTCAGGGCAAGCTAAATCTGGACAGCATCCTGGAAAATCTGGAAGAACAACTGGCGCTGGGGTATGCAGTGATTCATTCCACCGCGAACCAGACTTCCAATCATTACGATATCTGGCTGGCGGAAGATACAGCATTACGTGTCAAACGCCAGTTCATCGCTTTATATGGTGAGCCCGAATATACAGTGGGCATTGGTGGTTCCGGTGGCGGTTTGCAGCAGTATTTACTCGCACAAAATAATCCGGATGTTATCGATGCAGCAATACCGCAATATTCCTATCCCGACATGGTGACACAAACCAACTAGGTGCTGGATTGTGAACTCATGGAATACTATTTCGATGTCACTGCCAGAGATAATCCCAAATGGAATGACTGGTCCAATCGACAATTCATCGAGGGCCTGAATGCAAAGGATGTCGCATTT
Organism: Gammaproteobacteria bacterium; assembly: GCA_041592495.1. GTDB lineage: Bacteria > Pseudomonadota > Gammaproteobacteria > SZUA-229 > SZUA-229 > JBFHPZ01. The sequence goes on from JBFHPZ010000478.1 coordinate 1,652, forward strand.
AATAAATACACCTGGATAAAACTGTTGGCTGATGTTGTCAGTTTGAAAAAACCGAAGGTGAATTCAGGCTCCAGTGAATGTGCCAATGCCTGGCGAGGATTGACGCCGCTCATTCTAAATCCGCGTTATCCGCAATTGCCAACGTATATCAGCCAACATGTGCAGTCACAAACCCAACTCAATTATTGGGATAATCTCAAATATTTTTATGGTACAGATGAACAGGGCTATGCACGTGTCAGCTGGGGTAATGAAGGTGTTCAATATGGCCTGCTTGCATTGCAACAGGGAAAGATTAGCAGTGAAGAGTTTCTGCATTTGAATCGCAACATCGGTAGCTGGAAAAAGCCACAGGATATGCAGAACGAATATTTCTGGTTTCTCGGGCCCGATCCCGATACTTCAACGGAACGATTTTCACCCTGGAGTCAGCACAACATGCAGCTCAGTCCCGATGGCGGTAAAACACCTGCGCCAAGAACCCGGGCTGATACAAAAGCCATCGCCGCTGCTTTCCAGTCGGGGCAGGTGTTCATGGGTAAAATCAATATACCCGTCATCGACTTAAGGCATTATCTGGATGATGAACTGGATATGCATCACAGCATTGCCTCGTTTCAAACCCGCGCTCGCATCATCGAACATCAGGGGCATGCGGATAACATGATAATCTGGATGACGCGTAAACCTCATCTGCCCAACCAGTTAGCCCTGGATGTGATTGATGAATGGATGAAAAACATTAAACAAAATCCAGATAGAACCGTTGTTGAAAATAAACCGCTAACGGCTATAGATACCTGCTTTAGCAAACATGGAAAAGTTATTGCCAGTGGCGAGCATGTATGGGGTGGTGACTGGAACAACCAGCCGCCGG
>JBFHPZ010000479.1:0-2502 GCA_041592495.1 Gammaproteobacteria bacterium
AGGGGGTACCGCGCTTAAAATATACCACCAAAGGAGGATGGAGGAGTCTTTATGAATCAACCATGACTCATAAGTTAATTAAATTCTAATATAAGCCTCTGTTAATATGCAAGCAAAATTTTGTAATAATTTTCAATATTTCACTTGTCAGGCAACAAAATAACTGTAAATTCAGTTACTTACACCTATAGCAACTATATCAACAAACGCTTAACTTTACGCCCATTGATAAGGTGCTCATTAATAATTTCATCGATATCATCCTGGTCTACAAAGGTGTACCAGGTCTCATCCGGGTAGACCACTAGCACCGGCCCCTCCGAACAACGATCGAGACAACCTGCCGTATTGATCCTGATCGAGCCTTTTCCCGATAATCCAGCCTGTTTTATTTTTTCTTTTGCGTATGCACGAAGCTTACTCGCCGAGCCGTTTTCACAGCACATTTCATTTCCTTCGCGCTTGTTGGTACAAAAGAAGACATGGTATTTGTAATAGGACATTGGCTGTTTCCTGATTTATTCTTTATGATTCCCTGTCGATTATAAGTCCTCACCTCATTGATTAAGACCGGCCATTGGATAAAAAGCTGCAACATAATGCGATTTCTGAGCTTAAAGATACTGATTTGTGTGTATTTTGCGGCATGTGCCTGCCTTATTGCCCCACATACACTGTTTATCAGAATGAAGCTGAATCTCCTCGGGGACGCATTTCACTCATCCAGGCATTTGCTCGTGGCCAACTCACTATAGATTCGCGAGCTTATGAGCATCTGGATCATTGCCTGGGTTGTTTGGCCTGTGAAGCCATGTGCCCCTCTAAAGTGCCCTATGGACGATTGCTGGATCAAGCCAAATCATTGCTTCACCAGACCAGTTCATCTTATATTTTCAGGCGCATTCTTGAAACTAACACCAAGCCAGATGGCATTAATCGCCTGGGCAAGATAGCTTCGCTACTAAAACAATCGGGCTTAATCAGGCTCGTAGCAAAACTTCCATCAAAGCGCATCCAGGCCGGCAGCCAAGTCATTGCAAGCAGTGATCCTGTTAAGCTGCATAGGTCATACCCCGCCACACAGTCAACGGCAGGCAATGTTCTGCTTTACACCGGCTGCATGAACAAATCTTTTGATGGGCGAGCATTACAAAGCAGTATTCAGCTGCTCAACCATTATGGATTCAATGTGTTGGTGCCCAAGGATCAATACTGCTGTGGCGCTTTACATTTACATAATGGCCAGGCCGATCAGGCCAAAGAACTTGAGTCCAGGAACTGTGAGCTTTTTGAGAGAACATCCGCTGATTTCATTATTCATACCAGCAATGGCTGTGGCGCGCATTTAGAGAGCTATCCCCCTGCTTTTAAAATTATGGATATAGCCTCGTTCCTCTTACATAAAACGGCAATACAAACTTCCGACTTTAAACCACTGGATGACAGCATCATGATTCATGAAAGCTGCAGCACTCAGAACAAACTGAAAACGGGAGGCACCAGCAAACTGCTGCTGGAACATATTCCTGATATCAAGTTATTCAATTTTGAGAAGCCCACACTGTGTTGCGGTGCCGGGGGTGCTCATTTCATCAACTATCCTGAATTATCAAATATGTTATTGGTCGAAAAACTCTCACAACTGGAATCCAGCAGCGTAAAATATCTGGTAAGTGATAATATTGGTTGTAGCCTGCATTACAAAACAGGTCTGGCTAAAATGGGGCTGAATATTAAAGTCATGCACCCTGTTTCCTTACTCGCCATGCAATTAAAAACCCGACTCCAATAGTGATCCATATGCGCCATCTAAACCCTGTCGATAATCTCATCATTCAAGCAGACCATGCTTTACGCACTGTTTTAGGCAAGCCCAGGCTCACTGAACGACCTAATCCAGCTCGCAATGAAAACGAAACAGACTTATCCGATATAGAACGCAAACACGTAGCTGGCCTCATGCGCGTAAATCACGCCGGAGAAGTATCTGCTCAGGCCCTGTATCAGGGACAGGCATTGACAGCACGCCTGGAAGAGGTACGTAGTAGCCTGGAACGTGCGGCACTGGAAGAAAACGATCACCTCGCATGGACAGAACAGCGGCTGATAGAGCTCGGAAGCCACAAGAGCCTGCTCAACCCGTTATGGTATGCCGGCTCCTTTGCGATCGGAGCCTTTGCTGGTGCAGTTGGTGACAAATGGAGTCTTGGCTTTGTTGCCGAAACAGAACATCAGGTCATTCGACACCTGGATGATCATATGGAGAAATTACCTGAACACGATAAGCGCAGTAGAAAAATTCTAGAACAAATGAGGGAAGATGAGTCGCATCACGCAACCGTCGCGCTTGAGGGTGGAGGCGCCAAACTGCCATGGCCTGCCAGAAAACTGATGACCGCCATGTCTAAAGTCATGACTACAACGGCTTACTACGTATAACCCATTAAAAAAGCACTTCGTTGAAGAAGTGCTTTTTTAAAATAAACAAACAATGCTGATTAC
>JBFHPZ010000480.1:0-2497 GCA_041592495.1 Gammaproteobacteria bacterium
AGGCACAATGCTCTCTAAACGATCAAGCGCATTCACTGCTGTGTTCAGAATCGCCATCAGTTTTCTGCCCTGTGCTTTCATATCACCCTTGAACATGCTTCTTACACCTGGATCCAGTTCAAACAGTTTGCCATAAAATAATTCGGCTGCCGTTTCTGAAATTGGCACAACCTTGGCCCAGGAGTCTTTTACCAGCTTAATTTCTACAGGAGTCATTATAAGTACCTCTTATCGATTAAAATTTAAATTACAATTTAAAATTCAAAATAAAGCTTCAGATCACGTATCAACCACCAACAGGGATACGTATTACAACACCACCCATGACATCACCTATCTTGAAGTCTTTCTTGGGTGTATCCGGGTGTTCGTTATGACAGGAAACACAAACAGGTGCTACAGCTGTATCTGCATACACGGCTGTAAAATATTTCTGACCGCCCAGCACTTCTTCCGTGTAATAGTTTTTACCCTTGTTCTCTGCGACGAATTTCAATCCGGTTTTCTCAGCATCCGTCTTGGGTGCGTTTTGTTTATTCACCGGCCACAGGGATTGCAAGGAATAACTGAATTTTACATCCGGCATACTTTCTGCTCGCCTGGTTACCAGTTCGGCACCAAAACGAAACATCTGGGCTGGTAAAGCAAGTGCTTTTTCGTCTTCGAAATGTTCGCTGGCCGTAATAACCTTATCTTTCTTGACCAGACGATTGACAATTTTCTGTGTATAAATAGTTCGATCAGAATCCATCACCAGATGCAATGCATCAGCCATGGCCTTGACCGGCACCGTATCTGCCGCGATTGCATTTTGTGCTACGGATGCAAGTAACAACACACTTGATGCCATTGTTATACCAACGATTTTCATACTAGGTCTCCTTATTGAGAGGGGGTGGGGTTCATTAAATAACATTATTGCACTGCCGATTTTTCTTTCTCATGGCGTTCTTTGTAAGCTTTGGCCATATCAATGCTTTCAATATGTACCGAAGGACGACCATTGAAATTATTTAAAATGAGATTTTTATCTGCAAGCGCATCAATCGAAAAACCCAGACCATGGCAATGCATACACGCTGGTCGGATCATTTTCTCATTGGGATTTAATGTAGCATTCTGATTATGTTGAACCATGATACGTTGTAACCAGTCGCTGACATCCGCTTCGATTCTTGGCATATGACAAGTGGCACAGCTAACACCGCTTCCTGCAGGTAACTCACCTTTCAATTCTTTTTGCCACAGGCGGTAATGTGATGATTGTTTATAGCTACGACTATGCTCATCATCATGACAGGCCAGGCATGAATCAACAGCAGCCGCAGCAATGTCAAATCGGTGCGCAGGATGACAACTATTGCATTCGAGTTTCTTGGCTAAAGCATCAGACTTCATTGGCAAACGTGCATCTGCAGGAGTCATCGCATCCAGGCCAACACTCAATCGCATACCATGCTTGCCTCGCATAAAATTCTTAACTTCCATATCGTGGCAGCTGTTACATGATTGATGATCCGGGTTATTGATCCAGCTACTTGTTGATGTGTCTTCTGATACCTGCATATGACACGCGGAACAATTGACACCGGATTTTGCATGCGCCGTAGTTAGCCAGTCTTTTTTAATTGCAGTCGTGGTATTTATGTTCGCAGGCACATCCATATCACTGGTTGATAATTTCTTCACCGGATACTTGTCATGGGGATAGGTGATAATTTCATCCAGCACCTTGATGAACTCCTTCTGCGGTACGACAGTTTTGGTCGATATATCCGGCTCATCCATGTGCTTGATCAGGAAGTCGGTGTATAAAGCGCGATTATTATGAAAGTTATGACAACCGGCACTGGCACAGGTATCGAATGCCATACCTTGATGACTCGGCCTGTCCTTGCCAATATCCTTATGACAATAGATACAGAAATCATTTGGCTGCGTTACCCCGTTTGCTTTTACATTATGTGGCTGATGCTCAACATGACAGCTGATGCATTCAAGGGCATTTATATTTTCCAGTCTGTCCGCATTTCTCGGATCAGTAAATTTTGCCTTGGGATGAGAATCAAATGGCTTTACCCGCTGATCACCATGGCATTCGACACAGGTCTCAATCATGCTTTCTCGATCTGTAAAAGACCCCTTATGGCAACTATCGCAGGACAATTCAATCTGGTAGTGCCCGGCTGTTAATTCGCCTGGCATAAACAAGGTTTTATCTTTTCCCTGTGTCATCAAGCTTGCGAAATAGGACGCCATAGCAATCATGATAGCGACCCAGAATAGCCATAATTTTTTATCACGAGCTTTTGCCATAGTTAGAAGTAATAAGTCTTAATAATATGGAAGCCAAGCAAAACCGGCATTGGCCACAATAAGATAATGTGCGACCACACAGAAATTGTGCGTAAACGTCGGGCAGATTTTCGTGTTAACAAATGATCCATTGCAATGACTGCACCGGCCAATGCACCCATCAGGATCAAAGCGCTGTAAA
>JBFHPZ010000481.1:0-2492 GCA_041592495.1 Gammaproteobacteria bacterium
GTACGAATACGAATACGCTGCGCTATTTGTACCTATATGGACTGTTAGCCATATTAATTTTGTTCAGTTTGTTTATTAAGTAGCGTGATACCATTTATTATAAAAAACAAACTAACAATGGCCCCAATCAAATAAGCACCCCAGCTATTTGATGATACCAGTTCAACATATCCTGGATTCTCTGGATTGCTGCGAACTGTAATCCGGCTACCTGTTGCATAAATACTATCTACTCGCTTTTCAAGTGCACCTTTAGGCCCTGCTTGTAATAAACCAGCCTGGTATGAAGGCGCACCATTATCCGGGTATACCCTGAGTAAGATAGACAATTCATAATGATCACTCATATGAGCTGCCCATTTTATATTACTGGATAGGACTTCTGCTGGATATTGGGGCCAGCTTTGATGTTCTTGCTGATATTGACTACCGAGAATACCAATTAGATAAAAAGCAATGGCTCCCATACCAAACCATGGCAATGCTTTATACAAACGACACCAATAAGACTGCACCTTCAGGAACCCTGCTTCATTATGCTCTTATGGATTAATAACCACGCCCACTTCGAAATTAAAGCCAAATGCGCCGTGATGAGTGCAGGAGCAACTCGTGCCTACCGGGACAGGTTTATATGGCCCAGGCAGAGCGCAAAACGCGTTGCTGGATTTAATCAAACAGAATGCACCTTTTTCTGCTGGTAGGGTATCGCCACCACAACCACAAAATAAAATTCCATTTTCAACAATGGAGCTGACTCGTAATATTGTTTTCATTTACAGTCTCTAATTTAGTTATGAGAACAGGCTGATTATAAAAACAAGTTTTATTATCCAATATATACAGATAAAGTATCTTACCTTGTAGTATTCGCCGATATCCATATGGGTTATTAGTTAATTCTCAGGTCGTTATACTACGTAAGGGTTAAGAAAAACAACAATTAATAACCGCCTCCAATCGAACATGATATTTAGTTAGGGATTAATCAATGCTTTACAGTTAAAATAATTAAACTCAGACAAGCTGAACCGCATGAGAAAATTAATCAGCGAACATATTAGAAGCGTCTAATAAATATTCGTTAAAGGTGACCTTTAATAAATACGTTTTCAACTTAACGGAATGAATATGCTCAAACGACAAAAGATTTTTTTACTAACTGGCCTGGTTCTCTTTCTCAATGCCTGCAATAGCGGAAATATCCGCAGCGGTAACACAGCCTCATCATCACCTGTAGAAGGTGAGCAATGGCCACCTAGTCTCACGTTAAAAGGGATTAACGAACGTCAGTCTGATGGCAGCTATCGTTATGGACTGCGCTATCAGCAGACTAACAAAAAACCTTTTCTTGAAGCACAATATTATTCAGTAAGCCGTATCAGCCCAACGTGTTTAATGGTGCAGCGTGACAAGGACGACCCAATGCAGGTGTGGCGTATAGCGGAAGTCCCAGACCCTGATTCAAAGCCATGGAATCACAATAAATACATTGTCGTTTCCCGTCGTGACACACCTTATTCATACAGTGGTGAAGTAGAAACACTGCAAAAATTTGATGATCGACCACTCGCCAACTCGCTATTTGCACAGGTTTTTTACCCGAATCAGGCAACTTCTTCGCAAAAAATCGATATACTCAATCGTTATTGTGAACCTGTCCTGACGATCAACGAAGGGATAACCAGTAAAACAAAGAGCTACCAGGTTGGTGAGCATCTGGTCATCAATGATCTGAATGAAGATGGGCTGCCGGTAGCACGAGTCTACAACCAGCAGGGGCAATTAGCAGCGCCTTCTTTTCCTGCCGCAGAAAAATTAAAGTACTATACCAACAGATTTCTGATTCACAACAATGGCCAACCTTTCCAGGCAACGCCTTCCATTCTCGTCATCGATACCGGCATGCGTACACCGGATAACAAGAAACTCTATTCGCCATTTAATCTGAGTACTGGCCTGCCGGTGCTCAGCGAAAACATCATCGGTTGGGAGCCCATCAACTTGCATAAAAACCGATTCAGGCTGTGGAAGGTGCACTACAAAACTGATCAGGGTGTTCGCTACAGTCTGACCTCACCCGATGGTGCTCTGGATACGGGAGCTATATACAAGTCACTACTCAGCACGGCAAGTCCGGTGGGAAATGGGGATTACTATGTTGCACAACAGGAAATTGACAAGTGGATCAGCTTCTATGCTGTGCTACCAGAAAATGCCGGTAAGGGAGAATGGCATACCGTAAGCGCCGTCAACGAACCGCAGCCCGATGTAAGAACACTGATTAATGTGCATCGCCAGAATGCAAGACGAGCAGCCGAAGAAAAAATCAGGATAGACCGCGAGATACTTGAAAAAAATATTGCCCAACTTGAATCTGAACTCGCCAGAGGCCCCAAGGCATGGAATGCATGGACAACATATGTACTGGCTCGCTCACTCGGCGGCACTTATGCCATACGCCACATCGACGCGGTGATGAACTCGGACAA
>JBFHPZ010000482.1:0-2471 GCA_041592495.1 Gammaproteobacteria bacterium
GCGATTCATGAATGTGCCGGGTTTGAGTAACCAGATGTCACGGCCTTCCAGCGTTACCTTGCAAACATCGCCCTGAAATTTGCTATCGGGCCGAAAATGCTCGCCCTTTTGACGTGCTATGGCGTCAACAAACCAAAACCCGGCATTGTGCCGGGTTTGGTCGTACTGAGCGCCTGGATTACCAAGCCCTACGATAAGTTCTATATCGACAGTCTTTCCAGTCATCCAGGCTGGGCCTCAGTTATTTTTCGGCTTCTTCTTCGCTACCAACTACTGGTACTTCCGCTGATGCTTCTTCGCCTTCTTCAGCAGCGGCTTCTACTGCTGCACGTGGGGCGTGAATGCTAACAACTGCGGCATCGTGGTCTTCACCCAGTCTCAGTGCACGCAGTTCAACGTTTGCTGGCATCTTGATGTTGGACAGATGCAGGATTTCGTCCATTTCCAGATTTGAAATATCCACTTCAATGTATTCTGGAATGTCTTTTGGCAAACATTCAACTTCAACTTCCACCGCAACGTGGCTGACGATACCGCCCTGCTTGACGCCAGGCGCCTTGTCTTCACCGATGAAGTGCAATGGCACGTGGATGTGCAGTACCTTGTTGGCATCGGTACGCTGGAAGTCCAGGTGCATGATTTCAGCTTTGCATGGATGGTGTTGCAGATCACGCAAAATAACCTGTTCACCCTTGCCGCCTTCAACCTTCAGAGAAAGGATGGTTGAATAGAAGGCTTCGTTACCCAGCAGGGCACGGATGTCTTTTTGCAGCACAGTCAGGTTGACCGGCTCTTTGTCACTGCCATACACAATGGCTGGCACTTTTTCTACCTTGCGCAGGCGGCGGCTCGCACCTTTCCCCATATCGCTACGTAGTTCGGCATTAATTTCGATAGACATGATGTTTCTCCAAAAATTACCGTCTGCGCGACCACAGACAGCTCCCCCTTAAAAGGGAGGCGGGATTATACACGAAGCTTTACGGGGATGAAATGGCGAGCCCTGTAAACAGGGCTTTATTTACAAAACACTGCCAGGACAGCAACGCAGGTAGTTTTTAGTCCATGTACATGGAGCTGACCGACTCATCGTAATGAATACGACGAATGGTTTCCGCCAGCATGGTGGCAATGGACAACTGACGGATCTTGGAGCAGCTTTCGCCCTCGGGTGACAGAGGAATGGTGTCGGTCACTACCAGCTCATTCAGCACTGACTTGTTGATATTGTCGATGGCCGGGCCGGATAACACAGGATGGGTACAGTAGGCGGTGACGCTTTCGGCGCCATGGTCTTTCAGTGCGGCGGCCGCTTTGCACAGGGTACCGGCGGTATCTACCAGGTCATCCACCAGAACGCAGTTCATGCCTTCGACTTCACCGATGATGTTCATCACCTGGGATACATTGGCTTTGGGACGACGTTTATCGATAATGGCCAGGTCGGCATCACCCAGGCGTTTGGCCAGGGCGCGGGCGCGGACCACGCCGCCTACGTCCGGTGACACCACCAGCAATTTGGGGAAACGCTGACGCCAGATATCGCCCAGCAGAATTGGCGAGGCATAGACGTTATCCACCGGCACATTGAAAAAGCCCTGGATCTGGTCGGCGTGCAAATCGACAGTGAGGACGCGATCAATACCCGCCGCGCTGAACATATTGGCGACCACCTTGGCGGTAATCGGCACACGGGCGGAACGGGGACGACGATCCTGACGGGAATAACCGAAGTAAGGCACCACAGCAATGATGCGGTCGGCGGAGGCACGACGCAGGGCATCGACCATGATCAACAATTCCATGATGTTGTCATTGGTGGGCTTGCAGGTGGGCTGGATAATGTAGATATCTTTACCGCGAACGGTTTCTTCAATTTCGACAAATGTTTCGCCGTCACTGAAGACTTCCACAGAGGCTTTACCTAATGAAAGGTTCAGGTGATCTGCAATGCGTTTGGCCAGTTTGGGGTTTGCATTTCCCGCAAAGACCATCATCTCGGAATGGGCTAGAGTCACAGCTCGCTTCGCTAATCAGTATGAAAAATGGTTGGCCAACAGGGTAACACATTGAACCTTTTGGGTTCTTGTCCCTTTGGTCCAAATGATCCATGTTTTGCATGGATCACTAAATTTGGCTGGGCTGCCAGTAAACACCTGAATCAATGTTTACATGTCATCCCGAGCAACGTCGAGGGATCTTAATTGCTTGAAAGGAGTTTTAACTTTCAGCTTAAGATCTCTCCACTACGCTACGCTTCGGTCGAGATGACAGTTATTCAGATGATTCCAGGATTAACACCCTGAACATCCTCGACAACTACTTCGGCCAAATATGGCTGGGCTGCCAGGATTACTTCGGGCTCCTGCCCTTCGCCCTTCGGGTCGTGCTCCGCACGTTCTGGATTGCTCCAGGCAATCCAGTCGAACCTTTACGGTTCTCATCCTGGCAACTTAGCAGCTTAGCGCTCA
>JBFHPZ010000483.1:0-2471 GCA_041592495.1 Gammaproteobacteria bacterium
ATAGACATATTCTTCAGAGCTATAACGTTTGTCCCACATATTATTTTTTCGCTGTAAAGTTTATATCGTAACCCTGTTCATCCACTTCACATAAGTTCAATAGAGTTAATAATCTGATTAATTTCCTGCTTAACGTCTTTCAAGGATGCATTCTTAAACGTAACGGTAAACACAATTGAAATATTTTTAGATTTTGGTATCTGATACTGGATGTTTCGTGTACCGGCCAGGATGCCATCAAATTCCAGATATAACATTTTAATCTTATTCACGGTCTGCAATTTACAGCCATAGATAGATACAGGACGTTTGAATGCATGCGCCAGTTCCTGGGGCAAACCTTTACATACTTCCGCGACGGTTTTTTCATCCGTCGGCACCGACCCCACCTGCTTATAAACATTCACATTGTCGATAAACTCCATTGTTCCATCAGGTCTGAAATACATTTCAATCTTACCCGAAGTTATCATCGGTATAACTTGATTAAGCAATGCTTCAGGCACTTCCTTAACATTATCCAGATCGAATATATCTGCGTTGTCCTTAACTTCTTCCCGTGTTAAAACAATCCAGTAATCCGGCAATGTCATTTTAAAACCAAAACTGCTGTTAACATCCTGGCTGTAAGCCGTTACTGGTAACAGCATCAGGAACCATAAAATAAATGTATTTTTCACCAGTAGCTCCTGATAATTAACAACGATTGATTTCTATTAGTTTGTGATTGCCATCAAAAACAATCTCGAACCGACCATGTACACCTTCCCTGCTGACAAATTTTTGTAAACTGCTGGCAGGAAACTGTAAACGCCGTCCGTCTTCGCTTTGCACTATCACCGCCCTGGCATTTCCCTGGTAATAACGCTGATATTGCTCAGCGGAAATATGTAAGTTAAAAAACATGCGCTGCATTTACTTTGTGCCGGTTTTTACAGCTTATCCCGATTAATCACGGAAATTATTAAACTGCAATGGCAACTCAATTTCAGCTGATTTCAGAAAAGCGATAACTTCCTGAAGATCATCACGTTTTTTACCGGTTACGCGCAGCTGTTCTCCCTGTACCGCAGCTTGCACCTTGATCTTGCTGTCCTTGATCATTTTCACTATTTTTTTCGCCAGTTCCTTATCAATTCCCTGACGTACGGTGATGGTCTGATAAGCGCGTTTACCCCGTTCTTCAATTTTGCCTTTTTCCAGGCAGCGGGTATCTATGCCACGCTTGGCGAGTTTGTTGTAAACAATATCTTCAATTTGCTGAATCTGAAATTCACTTGCTGCTTCAAGATTCATCTCTTTGTCTTTCAGCTCCACCTTGGCGTCTGAACCCTTAAAATCGTAGCGATTGGATATTTCACGATTCATCTGGTCTATGGCGTTGTCGAGTTCATGGGATTCGACTTCTGAAACAACGTCAAATGAAGGCATGGTGTATCTCCTGGATAATGTATAAACCTGTTAATATTCGAAGAAGCATAAACAATTGAAAGTGTTTACTCAATTATGTCCCGATTATTCATTATTCTTGGTAGCCTGAATTGCCTGCTAGCAGTGGCTCTGGGTGCATTTGGCGCCCATGGTCTGAAAAACGTGTTAAGCATACAGGCACTGCAAACCTGGGGCACGGCGGTTGATTATCATGTTATTCACGCCCTGGGGTTGCTTGCCATCGCCATTATCCAGCGCGAATTCCCGCGGGTCCGCACGGGTGGCTGGATCATGCTGGCCGGTATTATTATTTTTAGTGGTAGCCTTTATGCGTTGAGCCTTACCGGCATCAAGGCACTGGGTATGATTACACCCATTGGTGGCGTATGTTTCATGGTCGCCTGGTTATGGCTGGCGATTGCGGTTTACCGTCAAGCTTAAACAAAATTATTTTCTCGGGTTTTTTCGCCCCTGGGCTGCCGTTAACATGCCACGCAAAATCTGCACTTCACGTTCACTCGGTCTCGCCCGACTATACAAACAGCGCAATTGCCGCATGACATACTCCGGATTGCGATCACCGAAAAATTCAAGTTGATTCATGGTATCGAGGTAATGCTGATACAGGCCTTCAAGTTGTTCCACGGTGGCATCTCGGTCCTGTTTATTTTTGCTCACCGGTGCTGTGCTGACCTGCCCACTACGACTGGCCATGAGAATTTCATAACTTAAAATCTGCACAGCCTGGGCAACATTCAATGAAGCATAATCTTCACCGGTCGGGATATTGACCAGAGTCTGGCATTGTTCCAGTTCATCGTTTGCCAGGCCGGTTCGCTCAGTACCGAATACCAGTGCCACTTCATGCTGCCGGCTTTCTTCAACCAGTAATTCGCCACATTTACGGGCATTAATTTGCGGCCATTGCACAGAACGCATGCGGGCTGTGGTCCCCACCACCAGGGTGCAGCCCTGCAGGGCTTCGGCCAGAGTATCGACCACCACGGCCTTTTGCAGTACATCGGTGGCCGATGCCGCCC
>JBFHPZ010000484.1:0-2465 GCA_041592495.1 Gammaproteobacteria bacterium
CAGGGCGGGATGCCCGGAGTAAAGTAGGTCACCGGTTTTTGCTCGGCAACGGCTGCTGCGTTGCGCGACTACCTGCATCTCTGCAGGGGGTTTTTTATGGTGCAGTGGGCGATGAGCTTATTGGATGGTAGGTCGTCGCTCTCGGCCTGCCCTGGCCTACGCGACACCCGCCACATCCTGTGGCTTGACCGCCTGGCGTTAAAACACTAAACCTCGTATCCGTCAGGGTACGGGGTTTTTTTATGGCTAAAATAAATATGAAATTTTGAATTTTCAAATGATTTAAATGCTGGCTACATCAAATAATGTAAAATCAGATTTGTTCCCTGCAGAAAATCATGTTTTCTGATATACACTCATCTCATGGAAGAAACCATCTATCGTGAAAATCGCCTGTTACGAAGAAAGCTTGATAACTTGCTACGTCAGGCGCGCACCAATGAAAAAAAACAGGAACTGTTTGATTCGTTTGGATACGAGGTGATTGGTGCAACTACGCCGGCACAATTACGTGATTTATTGCTATTCCAAATGCGCTCTCGGTTTCAGCTTCAAGAAGTCGTGCTTTGTATTGTCGATCATGGCAAGGATACGGAACGTCTGTTCTATGGTCATGATGAGGATGCCAAGCAAAATTTTTCTGATCGTTTAATTATTCTCGATGTGGAAAAAGATCGGGACAGGATAGACATGCTGTCTTATTTCCCAGTGCTGGGTTCAAAAGTAGTGAGGGAATTTGGATGGTTGCTGGAGTCCTGTACAAATCGTGATTCATTCGAAAGTGCCGCTTTATTGCCACTTATCCGCAGTGAACAAATTATTGGGGCAATGTTACTTATAAGCGGTGACTACAATCGTTATCAAAGCAGTCACGGTACAACATTCCTGCAAAAATTGTCTGCGCTAACTGCAGCTTCAATTGAAAACTGTCTTAATCATCAGCGCCTTAAAGAAATCGGCTATCAGGATGCGCTCACTCAAGCATACAATCGTCGTTATTTTGATTTGAGATTAAAGGATGAAATAGAACGTAGTTTGCGCCAGCATGATGATCTTGCCTGTATGTTCCTCGATGTTGATTTCTTCAAAAAAGTAAATGATACCTACGGTCATCATGTAGGCGATCTGGTATTGATGCGGATGGTGGCTATTGTTAAGGAGCAAGTCAGGGCATGCGATATAGTGGCTCGCTATGGCGGTGAGGAGTTTGCAGTGGCTTTACCTGATACCAGTCTGGATAAGGCGAAAGAAATAGCGGAACGTTTGAGGTTGGCAGTAAATGCCCAATCCCACCATTTTTATGACGAGACATTAAATATTTCGGTATCAATTGGTCTTTCTGCCTTAAGCGACGTGGAGGCTGATGGCAATTCTACGGACGAAATTGCTGCAATGCTTTTGGGTCAAGCGGACAAGGCATTATATTACGCCAAGGAAAATGGGCGTAACCAGGTAATTATTTATTCCAGCGGGACCGAGGAGTAATTCAGTCGTCTTTGCTTTCTGATCGCTGCCTCAATTCAAGTATCTGCTTATTAATGTTGTGCTTAATCATAAGTTCCTGGTCTTCGTAGCGAAGATGCTCAAAATCGATAGTAACGAGATGTTCGTCATGAGAATCGTGTTCTTTATCGCAATGCATGACACGACCAAAAACCATGATTCCAATTTTCTCTGGAAATAAGACGATTCTTAATCTAAGAGGCTGTCCTGGGTTCATGGTGGTTTTTGTTCTGAATGCAATTCCTGAGGCACTTATGTTGGCGGGCATTTTAGTGTCTTCAATGCCTATTTGTACTTCCAGCAAATGTTGGCTCAGGGCATCAATTTTCTGGTTCAACAGTTCAAGGTATTGTGCAACGTCCGGGCTATTTTGCTTAATGTTATTGAGCAAGGGGTGGAATTCATTATTTAATGTGGCAAATTCTGCGCTCATTGAGAATGCAGTGTGCTGCATGGCTTCCAATTCTGCCGGGGCATTGTTGTATTCTTCTTCGCTTACTAAATCGTATTCAAGGCATATATCATCATTGATTCTGAAGAATCGACGTCGTTCTTTGTTTTGATCCAGTTCAGTCATAGTGGCTCTTTATTTTGAGAACTTGATTAGGCTTGGCAGTTCGCGCACGGTCTCTGTTTGTTTAATGACTTCAATTTCAACACGGCGATTAATGGCGCGATTAATCGGTGTGGTGTTTGGAACCAGGGGTACAGTATCGGCGTAGCCCTGAATGACGATGCGATCATCCGGAATTTTTTCGTGACGTAATAGTTCATTAAGAATCGAAACAGACCTGGCAGTTGATAATTCCCAGTTGGAATTAAACCGAAATGTTGAGATCGGTACATTGTCGGTGTGGCCTGAAATATGTATTTTGCCAGGGGTCTGTAAAACGACTTCGGCAATTTTCTTCATCACCGGCGTGAAGTTTCTGTCGAGCTTATCGCTACCTGATGAAAATGAG
>JBFHPZ010000485.1:0-2450 GCA_041592495.1 Gammaproteobacteria bacterium
GCCCTGTCGACCAAATATAATGAAACCCCGGATAAAGCCTCCCGTACTTATGATGCCGACCGCGACGGTTTTGTCATCGCCGGTGGCGGCGGTATTGTGGTGGTGGAAGAACTGGAACATGCCCGCAAGCGCGGCGCCAAAATCTACGCCGAAATTGTTGGTTATGGCGCGACTTCCGATGGCTATGACATGGTCGCCCCATCCGGCGAAGGCGCTATTCGTTGTATGCAACAGGCTATGGCAACGGTGGATGGCCCGATTGATTACATCAACAGTCATGGCACCAGCACTCCGGTCGGCGATACTGCCGAGATCGGGGCAATCCGTGAAACCTTTGGCGACAAGATTCCACCCATCAGCTCCAGTAAATCCCTGGCCGGACACTCTCTGGGCGCTGCGGGTGTGCAGGAAGCCATCTATTGTTTATTAATGATGGAAAACAAATTCATCCAGGCATCTGCCAATATCGAGACTCTGGATGAAGCATGTAACGGCATGCCGATTGTGACCAAACGCCAGGACAATGTTGAACTGAACCGCGTGCTCAGCAACAACTTTGGCTTTGGTGGCACTAACGCCTGCCTGGTATTACAGAAATACCGCGACTAGGCTTTAACAGTCAAAGCTTAACAAACAGGGCCTGATGGCCCTGTTTGCATTTCTAGCCAAACGGGTTCTCCTGAAATCGTTGTTGTATATCTTCAACTTCCGCTCGACGTTCAATAAGAATTTCAACACAACGACTATCCAGTTTGTGACCCGCCATGGCACGTAAGGCGTCAAATGCTTTATCATTGCTCCAGGCCAGCTTATAGGGCCTGCGGCTGGTCAAAGCATCAAATACATCGGCAACGGCGACTATGCGTGCCTCCACAGGAATTTGATCGGCACACAATCCGGCCGGGTAACCGGAACCATCAAATGCTTCATGATGATGCTGGGCAATATTGCGTAATATTTCCACATAACCAACACCATCGAGACCAAAATTCTGCAAAACCTTATCGATCATTTCCCTGCCTTTGGTGGCGTGGGTTTTCATGATTTCAAATTCAGCATCGGTTAACTGCGTCCGCTTCAGCAAAATACAATCAGGAATACCTATCTTGCCCAGGTCGTGTAGCGGCGAAAATAAAAATACATGTTCCACAAACTGATCATCAAATCCATATTCATCGGCCAGTTCGCGGGCGATTAATTGTGAATAACGTGACATGCGATCAATATGACTGGCGGTTTCAGGATCACGGTGGTGGGTGAAACTCATGGCAGTACGCACCGTTGCCTGCAAAGTTTCCAGCACTGATTTTTCGTTGGCCACCAGCAAGCTGATCATATGCGCAATCATATCCAGGTCGATTAATACCGATTCCTTGAGCACATTCCTGGCATAGGAGTTGAAAAAAATAAACCCTGCCAAATAATCATCCTTGTACATCGGCATGGTGTAGCTTGAGCCAAAACCAGCCTTGGCCAGAACCCGGGTATGCTTCTGGGCGCCACCCACAAAGACGTCCATATCATTTATTACACGTGGCAGACCTTTTTCTATAATTTCCATTAATGAATGATCTTCACTGAGTTTTGACTGGTAATGGCTTAGTGGACTGCCATCATTACTGCTCCAGGCAAAGGTTCTCAGAATATCGGTTTTGTTATCATAGAGAGCAACAGAGATACGATCGATAAAATCATAACGCTGGCGAATCATATCGTGGAGCAGGCGTAATTTTTCACTGAAAGGTGCTTTATTACGCAGTTGACCGAGGCTGTCTTTATGATCAAACACGAATGTTGAATCCCCTGCAATGAATAGAAAAATACGTTACAAGTATAGTTAATCCATTATCCATATGTGGTATTTGCCTTGCCCCATCATTTGCATTTGATTCTTCAGCACATCGGACGCACAATCCAGTCATGTCTTCCGAAGCAACCGATCCCTCCCTCGCCGACTTTGCGGCCCTACAGCCAAATACCATAATCGATGCCGTCGAAATCCTGGGACTGGATTGTGATGCCCGTATATTCCCGCTAAACAGTTATGAAAACCGGGTGTATCAAATCGGCATCGAAAGCCAGACGCCGGTGATTGGCAAGTTCTACCGACCCAATCGCTGGTCAGATGAACAAATTCGGGAAGAACATCGGTTTACCGAGGCGCTGCATCAGCTGGATATTCCCGTGGTAGCTCCCTGCCGTTATGACGATGAAACATTGCTTCAATACCAGCAATACCGTTATGCCATCTATCCCCGTGTAGGTGGCCGCACACCGGAACTGGACAATCCGGATCACTTAAAGCGCCTGGGCCGGTTTCTGGGGCGCATCCACGCCCTGGGTATGAGTCAGCCCTATAAATATCGCCTCACCCTCGATATACAAAGCTACGTGGTTGAGCCATCAGTCTTTATTCTGCAACATCAGTTCATTGCTGATTACTTAAAACC
>JBFHPZ010000486.1:0-2432 GCA_041592495.1 Gammaproteobacteria bacterium
CCATTGAAGGCCTGTATGTGGCCGGTAATTCCGTAGCACGGTTGGATAATGGTGCCGTCATGCAGAGTGGAATCACCAATGCGCGTGGCATGACCCATGGTTATTTGGCAGGCCGACATGCTGCAGGCAATCCAAGTGAATTGTTGCAAGAAGCCATTAAGCTTCTATAGGAAAAAATAATGATTGAAGCGGAAAAGAATTTTGCCATTGCTGCGCCTATCGACAACGTTTGGGACTACGTGCAAGACATCAGTCGTTGGGCAGATCTATTACCCGGTTGTCGTGAATGCGCCATTATTGACGATCATCATTCCCGTTGGACCATTAAAGTAGGAGCAGGCGGTTTGATTAAAACCGTTAATGTACTGGTACATGTTGAAAGCTGGGATGGCCCAGACCGGGTTAACTTTACCTATAAATTGGAATCGGAACCGGTAGTGGGTGGTGGAAGTTATTTCGCTGAAATAAATGACCAGGGAGAAACGGACATACGCTTACATTTGCGAGTAGAAGGCAGCGGTCCTATGGCACCCATGTGGGAAGCCGTGTGTAAGCCTTTATTCCATCCTTTGGCTACCACATTCACTGATAAGCTGAAGGTTGAAATTGAACAATATGTGGGTATTGAACCCTCATTAAATGAAAAGAAATTTGGATTTACTTCGACAATTTCCTTCATGGTCGGCTGGTTGCGGCGGCTTTTTTCGCCGTTTTCGGGTTCAAATAAAATAAAAGAATAAGCCTATAGTCTGGTAGGGAGTGTCTGGCATGACAGAACAGAATAAAGACGTAGTGGTTAAATTTATTCGCGCCATGGGTGAAAGTGATGGCGTAACGGCAGCTTCCTGTTTAGCAGAGGATGCATTCACTGATGCAAAAGGGTTTGGTAAGTTCGCAGGTATTCGCAATTACGATACTATCGTTGGCACTATTGGTGCCTTTAAGCAATTGTTACCCACTGGTTTGCGGCCTGATATCAAATCGATAACTGCAGAAGGCAATAGGGTGGTGGTGGAGTTTGTGGGCAATGCTATCACCAAGGCAGGTACAGAATATAAAAACGAATACTGCATGGTGTTCACCCTGGCGGATGGAAAAATTAAACAGGTCAATGAGTATTTCTGCAATATTCTTGCAGACGAAGTGTTGTGGCCTTTGATAGAAGAAATGTCCGCTGGTACAAAACAAGGCTGAGCTATTTTATGTCGTCGTTACTTTCTAATAAAGTCGCCATTGTTACGGGCGGTGCCAGCGGTATTGGTCGTTCCACTGTGGAACGCTTTGTGGAGTCCGGTGCCAAAGTGGTGATTGCGGATGTAAGCGTGGAGCAAGGTTTATCTTTAGCAGAATCCCTCGGCGACGCCGCCGTGTTTCAGCAAGCCGATGTGTCCAATAAACAGCAAGTGCAGGCGCTGGTGGATTTTGCGGTTGAGCATTTCGGTGGATTGGATGTTATGTTCAATAACGCAGGCATTAGTGGCGCCATTCACCGCAATTTTTTGGACGATGACCTTGAAGATTTTGATCGCGTGGTGGCGGTGAATTTGTTCGGTGTCATGATTGGTAGTCAATATGCAGGCCGTTACATGGCTAAGCATGGTGGTGGCTCCATCATTAACACGTCTTCTATTGCGGCGATTACGCCTGGGCTTCCGTTAATTAGCTATCGTGTTGCCAAAGCCGGTGTCATTCACTTCACTAAATCCATTGCTCGTGACCTAGGCGAGTATGGCATACGCGTTAACTGTATCGCGCCGGGCCATATTCCTGCGGGTATGACGTTTTATGATATGAGTGAACGTATTCGTGTTGCACAACCATTGCAACGTCAAGGTATGCCAATTGATGTGGCTAACGCAGCTTTGTACTTCGCTGGTGATTTATCTGCTCAGGTGTCCGGCGTGATCATGCCGGTTGATGGTGGCACCCATTTAGGCGGGCCTATCAGAATTCAATCTTAGTGCTGTTTGGAAGAGGGAACCAGGTGGAGAAGAGGTTTGCCACCTGGTTTTTTGCATTACCGACCGTGGGCACGAGCCTGGTAACGAGCGGTTGTTACGGCGCACACTTCACCGTCTGCATCTTTGATTTCCTGTTCTAGGATATAAACGGATTTACCGTTTTCTTCCACTTCTTTATTTACACGAGCGATTTCTTCTTCGCTGATACGGCATTCAACGGTTACTGCAGTTTTCGCAGGCTTCAAAAACTTAATGCTCATTTCAGTTACGATGGGGTAGCACTTAGTTGCATCGAAAGAGCTCCAGAACAGAGCGCCACCAGGCAATTCACCAATAGTAAACAAAGAACCCGCATACATAATGTTAATGTGGTTTTTGTTCTGTTCAAAGGGCATTTCCATTTTTACGTAGCCCCGCTCCAATTCCACTACCTTGGCACCAGCGAACTTGGCCAGAGGAATGGCCCCTGCC
>JBFHPZ010000487.1:0-2430 GCA_041592495.1 Gammaproteobacteria bacterium
AAAAAGACTTGCATCTACTTTGATGGCGCTAATTATTGCATTTGCGCCTTTAGAAGGGTTATATGCAGGCTCAGAACACCATTGTGATAATCCAGAAATTTCTACCAATCAATCCCATCAACATTCATCTGAAACCTCTGATCATCATTCTGTAAAGCAGGCTACCAATCAGAATTGTAAGTGTGCTGTGTGTGTGGGTAATGAATGCTGCTGCAATACTAGTAGCTGTTCATGCTCAGCAATAACCAGCATGTTTACTCAAGCTAATCGCGACTTCAATGTAATTCATAATTTCACTTCTTCAACTATTCCATTCACTCACTCACATCTTGCCCAGCACGATGTAATGCCTTTACTGAGACCGCCAATCGCCTGAGTTTTCGGGTTTGTAGTAGTGTGCAAGGCTTGTTCTTGCGTTCTGCATTAATCCGGATTTAGGTGTTTATGGTCAAACACATGTAATCATTTCTGTATGTTGTCTTGTTCGTAAAGAACGGAATGTGCAAAGCCTAAATCTATCGTAGCCTGACGCGCTGCAAACCCGATCTTTCTCCAAACGCTTTATTGAATGTATATCTGGGGATTGACTCATGAAGAATTTCAAAAGAATTACTCTTATTCCGGTAATGCTGCTGGCTATGCCATCTATTGGTAATGCCGCCAGTGAACTGGATGAATTAAAAAAGGAACTGGAACAACTAAGGCAAGATGTAGCAGCAGCCAATGAATGGCGTCAGCCAAATACTTTATTTCATATGGCAGGTTATGCCGATGTTGGGTATGTGAAAAGTGATGCGCCTGAGGATGATGGCAGCTTTAATGTAGGAACATTTTCGCCAATTTTCCATTACCAGTACCGTGATCTTGTAATGCTTGAATCAGAGCTTGAACTAAAAATTCAAGATAATGGTGAAACCGAAACCGTCCTGGAATACCTGACAATTGACTGGTTTGTTAATGACTACCTTGTGTTGGTGGCGGGTAAGTTTTTAAGCCCTATTGGTCAATTTAGGCAAAATCTGCATCCATCCTGGATTAACAAACTTCCCTCTGCACCACCAGGTTTTGGTCATGATGGTGCAGCGCCTATTGCTGACCTTGGATTACAAGCTCGTGGTGGATTTTATATCGGAAAAACGAAAGCCACCTATGCGATTTATATGGCTAATGGACCAGAGTTGAAGGCAGAAATAGAACCAGATGCAACAGACTCTACCGTGATTGACTCCATAGAGCTTGATGGAGTAGAGGCTGAAGCTTTTGGTGTTGATAGTGATGGAGAAAAAGTTATCGGTGGGCGATTTTCAATCTTACCCATACCGGAAATAGAAATCGGTATTTCACTGTTAACAGGTCAAGCAACAGTTACAGAATTTGAAGCCGGTGAATTTACTGGAACCGAGCCTTCATTAACAGCAGAACCTGCACGTGATTATGATGTATCGGGAGCTGATTTCTCCTGGAGAAATCAGGCTGCGGAGATACGTGGTGAATATGTCAAGACAGAAGTCGCAGCCGCCGCTACCAGTAATGCAACTGACGCAGCCGAGTGGTCAACATGGTATTTACAATTCGCTTATAAATTCTTGAACGGTGATTATGAAGCTGTGGTGCGATT
The DNA here is from genome assembly GCA_041592495.1 of Gammaproteobacteria bacterium. GTDB lineage: Bacteria > Pseudomonadota > Gammaproteobacteria > SZUA-229 > SZUA-229 > JBFHPZ01. The sequence continues at coordinate 1,619 of JBFHPZ010000487.1, forward strand.
TGGTGATTTTGACTCACCCCATGCCAGTGCGGATCAAGAACAGGTTTCCATAGGATTGAATCGACTGTTCTCCAATAACTTCATTGGAAAAATAGCGTTTGAAAATAACGATAACCCAAATACGGGTTTGGAAGCTGATGATCGCTGGTTGCTGCAATTGAGCTACGGATTTTAGGAGAGATGAACATGAAAAACATAATTGGTAAAACTTTATTACTCATTCTAGGTGTGATGCTGAGTAGTGAAAATCTAATGGCAGGAAATTTTCCAGAAAAAGGCGATATTGTGAAAGGTGCTAAAGCCTGGTCTGAGAATTGTATGCGATGCCATAACCTGAGAGATGCTAGTGAGCTACGCGATGATCAGTGGATAACGACCACTTTTCATATGCGTGTCCGTGGTGGACTAACGGGGCAGGAAACCCGAGATATTTTAACCTTTTTACAAAACAGTAATTAATTTAATCAAAAATCGGAGAAATAGTATGAAAATCAAAATGGTTTCAGCAGTAGTTGTTGCATTTGTTTTGTCTACAGTAACTGCTTATGCAGAAGAAACAATGGGCAATATGAACATGATGCAAGATAAATTTAATATGCATATGCAAAAGTCTAAAGATATAGAAATGAAGATGGAGGCAGAAAAAAATCCTGATAAACGGCAAAAGTACATGCGTAGCCATATGGATAATATGAAGGACATGATGAGCATGATGGATAACATGAAGATGAATAATAACCAAAACCAGGAAACGATGATGAAAAACATGTCTGACTGTCAAGGGATGCAGGGCAAAGGCATGATGAACAAGG
>JBFHPZ010000488.1:0-2407 GCA_041592495.1 Gammaproteobacteria bacterium
ATCGACCATGCACAACATCACCCAGGCCAGCAATATAAACATTAACCAGAACTGGTTATAGGGAGCAAATGCAAACGCCAGTAACAAACCACTGACAAATACACTGGCATCAATCAGCACTCGGTGAAACTTATCACCTTTACGGATGGATTTTAGCAAGGGGGAGCTAATTTTTTTTCGACTAGCCTTCAGGCTTTTCTTCATGGGCGTCCGAGTCTTTCTTTGTCGGTAATAAAATAACCTGAACATGTTTAATGCGACGACTGTCTGCACTCATTACCTTGAACAGGAAGCGATCAATCATCACCGACTCACCGCGCTTGGGCAAGTGTCCCAGTTGCTTCATGATCATACCCGCCAGGGTATCGAACTCTTCATCGCTGAATTTGCTATCGAAAAACTCATTAAACTCTTCGATATCCGTCAGGGCTTTCACTGAATAACGATTGACACCCAGACGACGAATATTACCAACATCTTCCACATCATGTTCGTCATCGATGTCGCCTACAATCTGTTCCAGTACATCTTCAATGGTGACCAGTCCGGCAACACCGCCGTATTCATCCACCACGATGGCGATATGATTCTGACTGGTGCGAAAATCTTTTAACAATACATTGAGGCGCTTGCTTTCCGGTACAAATACCGGCGAGCGCAGAATATCTTTTAATTCAAAATTTTTGCGGCTTTCATCGCTGCAATAACGCAATAAATCTTTCGCTAGCAGGATACCGACAATTTCATCACGATCATCGCCAATTACCGGAAAACGTGAATGGCCGGAATTAATAATTACCGGCAACATATCTTCATAGGATGTTTCTTCTTCCAGCACCACCATGTGGGAACGTGGCACCATGATGTCCCGCACCTGCATATCGGAAACCTGTACAACACCTTCGATCATGGCCAGTGCATCGAGATCAAACAGATTACGCTTTTGCGCATGGTGCAATACTTCAATCAGTTCTTCGCGGTCGGCAGGTTTATCAAGAAAAATTCGGCTGAGTTTTTCGATAAAACTAAGTCGCGTGTCGCCGTTCTGGTCGTTCATTTAGTGTTCCGGGATAGTTTCATAGGGATTGGCATAACCCAGTTGTTGCAACAACTGAATTTCGAGGCTTTCCATTTCGTTGGCCTCGTTGTCTGTGATGTGATCATAACCCTGCAAATGCAACATGCCATGTATCACCATGTGCGCCCAGTGCGCCTTGTTCGATTTGTATTGTTCCTGAGCTTCGCGTTCTACCACCGGTGCGCATATCACCAGATCACCCAGCATATACATGCCGATGTCTTCCGGCATATCCAGCGGAAACGACAACACATTGGTGGGCTTGTCCTTGCCGCGGTATTGCTTGTTCAGCGCCTGACTTTCAACTTCGTTCACGATGCGAATACTCAGTTGTGCAACGATTTCTTTTTGCAGCGCCAGATCAACCCAGACCTGCAGATCTTCGGGTGATGGCAAATATCCATCTTCAACTTCGTACTCTACATCCAGATTAACGGCCATGTCCGATCTCATCGTTTTCGAAACGATCATAAGCCTGAACAATACGTTGCACCAGCGGATGCCTGACCACGTCGCGTGCATTGAAAAAAGTCATGGCAACGCCATCAACATCTTTCAGCACTTCGATGGCATGACGCAAACCGGACTGGGTTTCACGGGGCAAATCCACCTGTGTCACGTCACCAGTGACCACGGTAGTGGAGCCAAAACCGATACGGGTTAAAAACATTTTCATCTGTTCACGGGTGGTGTTTTGCGCTTCATCGAGAATGATAAAGGCATCATTCAACGTGCGGCCACGCATATAAGCCAGCGGCGCAATTTCGATAATGTTACGTTCGATGAGTTTGGCCACCCGCTCAAATCCCAGCATTTCATACAGCGCGTCATACATGGGGCGTAAATAGGGATCGATTTTCTGCGCCAGATCGCCGGGTAAAAAGCCCAGACGCTCACCGGCTTCCACCGCCGGCCGCACCAGCACCAGTCGTCGCACCGTTTCCGCTTCCAGGGCTTCCACTGCACAGGCTACCGCCAGATAGGTTTTGCCGGTGCCCGCCGGGCCTATGCCCAGATTCAAATCGGTTTTACGCATATTACGCAAATAATGAATCTGGTTGGCACCCCGCCCCTTGATCAACCCCTTGTGTAATTTGATGCTCCATTGTTCGGCATTAAAGACTTCGTCTTTGTGTTCCACCAGCTGTTCGACACCGGAGTCTTGCAAATACAGGTTAATGCTTGATGACGTCAGCTCTTCGTTTTCCGTCACCTGATACAAATTTTTCTGCACCTCGGCCACCACCTTAACGCCCGCGGGTTCACCGATGAGTTTGAAATGATGACTGTGATTATTAATTTCCACACCCATGCGCGATTCGATCTGGC
>JBFHPZ010000489.1:0-2403 GCA_041592495.1 Gammaproteobacteria bacterium
ACATCGACCTGATATTGAACTATGTTTGCATGAGTAAATCCGAGAAAGTCTCGGTGTTTAATGGTTGTGATATTAAATAACCCTGAACAATATGACAGCCATACTGTTTCAAGAATTGAAATTGCTGCTCGGTTTCAACGCCTTCTGCGACCACCTCCAACCCCATACTTTGAGCCATGGCTAATACCGCACGTGCAATCGCACCCTCGCCTTTGTTTCCTTCACCCATAATACCTTTAACAAAGGAACGATCTATTTTTAACACATCCAGCGGAAATTGATGCAGGTAACTCAGGGATGAATAACCGGTACCGAAATCATCCATGGACAAATTAATACCGAGTTGTTTAAGTGCATGCATTTTTTTAATGCTGTTTTCCGCATCCTGCATGGCGATGCTTTCGGTAATTTCCAGATCTATATATTCAGGACTCAGACCGCACTCTTCAATGACCTGTTCCACCTGTTGTACTAAGTCTTTTTGCATAAACTGACGCGCAGAAAGATTAATGCCAACACGCAAGGTATGCCCCTGATCATGCCACTCACGGGTTTGACAAATCGCCTTGTGCAACACCCATCTTCCCAGTGCGTGGATTAGCCCGGTTTCTTCGGCCAGGGGTACGAAACGAAATGGTGGAATGTTACCCTGTTCCGGATGATTCCATCGCACCAGTGCTTCTGCTGCTACAATTTTTCGATTATTGACGCTGACCTGGGGTTGATAAAATATTTCCAGTTGGTCCTGCTCCAGTGCAAGTCGTAAGTCTCGTTCCATGCGTAAACGATCATGCACACGGCGGTTCATGTTGGTGGTGTAAAAACATTCCTGATCACCACCCTGTGCCTTGGCCTTACGCATGGCGGCGTTGGCATATTGCATCAGACCTTCCGCATTAAAATCATCATCGGGATAAAGTGCTATACCCATGCTTACCTTGATATAGACTTGCTCACCGGCAAGACCGAAGGCATTGTCATAAAGTGACTGACGTATATTGCGGATAACTTCATGCACTTCGTCCATTTCATTGACGGACTCAAGCAGTAATGCAAACTCATTCCCACTGATTCTGGAGACGGTGTCGCTTTCCTGTATCAAACGATTGAGAAAACCGGCGAATTCCACCAGCAACATATCACCGGCATCATGACCGAGACTTTCATTGATGACCTGGAAACGATCTATATCCAGCAGGATGACGGCAACTTTCTTCTTTGAATGCTCGGCAACCTTGAGTGCATGGTACAAACGATCTTTGTATAAAGTTTGATTCGGCAAGTCAGTCAGCTGATCATGATAAGCCTGGTGCAATATCATATCTTCAGCGCGTTTCAGTGCAGAAATATCCTGTATGGTTCCCAGTACATATCGCGGCTTGCCATCATCATCGGTAATCACATCGCATTGTTGAAATACATAATGTTGATTATGTTCAGATGTCGCTACACGATGTTCCAGCGCAAAGTTCAGCCCCTTATCTCTGGCATCGATGAATGCGCGCTCTACCTTATCTTTGTCTTCATCGGGGATATAAACAAGTAAATCGGATAACTGGAGATTGTCGCCATTGTCTATACCCAGCATATACAATACGTTTGCAGGTATATTGAAATGATTACTTTTTAAATCCCAATCCCAATAACCCAGCTTAGCGACTTGCAAGGCATAGCGAATTCGATGCTGACTTTTGCGCAGAGCAAAATCCATATTGCGCGCTTGCAATGCATATCGAACACGCTGGGCAAACAAACTCCAGTTAATCGGTTTGGTTATAAAATCAGTGGCGCCGGCATCAAAGGCACGATCGATGGATTCCACATCATCAAGCCCGGTGAGCATCAGTACAGGTACGGTACGTTCAGGATCAAGCTTGCGTATAGCTTCGCAGGTTTCATAGCCATTCATCACCGGCATTAATACATCAAGCAATACCATGTCCGGACGATAGTTCCGAAAAATTTCGATTGCTTCGGCGCCATTGGGTGCTTCGATCACATCGTATTGATGGCGTTGCAATGCTGTTTTCAACATTCCACGAAGAACAGGATCATCATCAACCACCAGCAACAGAGGCGTTGCGCGCTCTGCTATGGCGAGTTCAAGTTGAGGTGTGTTTGGCATTTTACATTTTCTTTGCAGACAATTTTTAAAACTGGTTTGACTGCTTATACTTAACGCATACCTCTTGCGAGATCGCGTTTTAAATCTTCAATATCTTCCAGACCTACGGCAACACGAATCAATCCATCTGCAATGCCGGCCTGTGCACGCTGCTCCGGTGTTAGTCGTCCATGGGTGGTGGTTGCAGGATGGGTAATGGTGGTTTTGGTATCACCCAGATTGGCGGTAATGGAAATCATTTTGGTTGCATCGATCAACTTCCAGCCGGTTTCTTTGCC
>JBFHPZ010000490.1:0-2388 GCA_041592495.1 Gammaproteobacteria bacterium
AGTAGAACCAATGACAACATTAACTGCTTAGAAATAAGCTTCATTTTAATAACAAACATTGTTATAATTAAAAATGTTATTTCTCCAATTCCCTGGATCTACGTTTAAACTCGTCTTCATCGATTTCACCTTGCGCAAAGCGCTTCTTGAGAATTACAAGCGGCGTTTCTTCCATTTTAGATACTGATGACCCGGAGTTGTTATTACCTGTAAGTCTGGTTAACAAAATCACAATCACAGCAATAATCAACACCCATAACAGCCACATATATCCACCGCCAAAAAACATCCAGTCGCCATGTTCCATTATCAAATACTCCTCTATTAAATATTAATTCTACGCAAACGTAATGCATTTGTTATTACAGACACGGAACTAAAGCTCATAGCCGCAGCTGCAATCATTGGTGATAGCAACAAACCAAAGAATGGATAAAGCACGCCCGCAGCTATAGGCACACCGGCGGTGTTATAAATAAATGCAAAGAAAAGATTTTGCCGAATGTTTTTCATGGTAGCTCTGCTTAAACGTCTCGCCCTGACAATACCTCGAAGATCACCCTTAACAAGAGTGACATCAGCACTTTCCATTGCTATGTCGGTGCCTGTACCCATAGCGATTCCGACCTGGGCCTGGGCCAAAGCTGGCGCATCATTAATACCATCACCAGCCATGGCAACTATCTTGCCCTCTTCCTGTAGTCGCTTTATCACTGTGGCCTTCTGTTCTGGCAATACTTCAGCTTGCACACTGTCTATGCCTAGTCTGCCAGCTACTGCTTCTGCGGTTTTACGATTGTCTCCGGTGAGCATGACAATCTTGATACCTTCGTCGTGTAAAAATTGGATGGCTTCAGGTGTTGTTTGCTTAACCGGATCGGCAACGCCGATCAAGCCTGCCGCCCTTCCATCTATCGCAATCAACATGACAGTCTGACCTTCTGCACGTCCGGCATCGGCCAGTTCAGTTAAATCACCTGCATCTATTTGCATGTCCTGTAACAGCTTGAGATTACCCAGTGCGATGTTACGGCCATCGACTTTGCCAGTGACGCCTTTACCGGTTACCGACTGAAAATCTTCAGCCGTTGACAACTTTAATCCACGTGCCTCTGCTCCGCGCACAATAGCGGCTGCCAAAGGATGTTCACTGGCACGTTCAACACAAGCTGCCAATCTAATAATTTCGTTTTCATCAAAACCATTGGAAGTGCTTACACTAACCAGCTCAGGATGGCCTTCTGTAAGCGTGCCGGTTTTATCCACTACCAGGGTATCAACCTTGCGCATCAACTCCAGCGATTCAGCATTCTTGAACAACACACCCATCATTGCACCCCGGCCAGTACCAACCATGATCGATACAGGAGTAGCCAATCCAAGTGCACAGGGACAGGCAATGATCAGTACAGCCACGGCATTAATTACTGCATAGGCCAACGCGGGTTGGGGCCCAAACTGCCACCAGACGATAAAAGTAATCACGGCGATGACAATAACTGCTGGCACAAAATATCCAGAGACAATATCCACCAGCTTCTGAATAGGAGCACGGGAGCGTTGAGCTTCGGCAACCATTTGTACAATCTGTGCCAATAATGTATCTGCACCCACTTTTTCTGCTTTCATTAACAGACTTCCAGTGCCGTTTACTGTTGCTCCAATAAGACGTTCGCCAGCAATTTTATGTACCGGAATCGGTTCACCAGTTACCATGGATTCATCCACGCTGCTGTCTCCATCTATCACTTCACCATCTACCGGTACTTTTTCGCCGGGGCGAATGCGTAACAGGTTACCAGGTTGAACATGCTCCAGTGGTATATCCTCTTCAGTGCCATCTTCATTCACAAGACGGGCAGTCTTTGGCGCTAAGCCGAGTAATAATTTGATAGCTGCATTGGTCTGGCTGCGGGCACGAAGTTCAAGTACCTGTCCTAGTAATACAAGAGCAGTAATGACCGCAGCTGCTTCGAAATACACAGGGACTACACCCATATCGTTGAATACAGCATCAGGAAATATTTGCGGGAATAACACGGCAACTACGCTGTAAATCCAGGCTACAGAAACACCGAGACCAATCAGGGTAAACATGTTGAGATTTCGACTAATAACCGATTGCACTGCGCGGACGTAGAAAATCCAGCCACCCCATATCACCACAGGTGTTGCCAGAGTCAATTCAAGCCATTGGCGCCATACAGGATTAATAATTTCAGCAAATTGTTCAGGCCAGAATTCCGCACCCATTGCACTAAAAAATACTGGAATTGCAAGAATGGTACTGATCCAGAAGCGTAAACTCATGTAACGAAGCTCACTGTCATCCTCTTGTGTTTCAACAGTGCGCGGCTCCAAAGCCATGCCGCATTTAGGACAACTGCC
>JBFHPZ010000491.1:0-2383 GCA_041592495.1 Gammaproteobacteria bacterium
AGCCGGGGTAAATGAAAATATTGGTATCGCCCTGATAGGGTTGTAATTCACCTGAGTGGGCGGCGGTTTCCAGGCTACGTACCGCAGTAGTTCCAACGGCAATTACCCTGCCCCCGTTGGCTCGCGTGGCGCGGATTTGTTCGACCACATCCGGGGGCACATCAATATATTCAGCGTGCATGTGGTGGTCCTGGATGTGTTCTACCCTCACCGGCTGAAACGTGCCGGCCCCAACATGCAAGGTGACATAGGCAAATTCCACGTTCTGTTGCTGAAGTTTTTTCATTAAGGGCTCATCAAAATGCAAGCCTGCTGTTGGCGCAGCCACTGCGCCGGGATGTTGTGCGTAAACCGTTTGATAGCGTTGCTGGTCACTGTTTTCATCGGCGCGCTGGATATAGGGCGGCAAAGGCATGTGGCCGTGCCGTTCCAGCAATTCAATAACGTTTTCCGAGTTGCCAAAGCGTAATTCAAACAGTTCCCCCTGGCGTCCCAGCATTTCGGCCTGGATAGCGCCTTCAAGCAGCAGATGTGCGCCGGGTTTGGGTGATTTACTGGCCCGAATGTGGGCCAACACACGGTGTTCATCAAGGACACGTTCAACCAGTACTTCGATCTTGCCACCGGTTTCTTTCTCACCGTACAGCCGAGCCGGAATGACCCTGGTGTTGTTAAACACCAGCAAATCATTGGGTCTGATGAGATTGACGATGTCGCTGAAGCCCAGGTCGTAAAAATTGGCGCCTTGTACATGCAACAGACGGCTGGCGGTGCGTTCGGCCAGTGGATACTGGGCAATCAGTTCTTCGGGCAAGTCATAATTGAAATCGCTGGTTCGCATGGCGCGGCATGGTAGCACAGATAGCGAATCGCGGGCAGAAAAAAGCCCGCCGTAGCGGGCTTTTGAAGGTGATATGGAGAACCTTAGAAATGCAGGAAGGCGCCCAGCATCAAACCTTTGAATTCCAGGTCAGCATTGATGTTATCCACATCATCCAGCTCAATGGTAGTGGTACGCAAACCGGCTTCAAAACCAATAACACCCATTTCATAGATGGCACGTAAACGGATATCGTCATAGCTGTTGCCGTCATAGCTTACGATATTGTAATCAGCGCCCACGGAGAAACCGGTAAACGGTAAATCAAACTGGGCGGCGACGTAGAGCATGGGAACTGTTTCAGAAAAAGGATGGATTTCATCGCCAACGCTGAATTCACCGTCCACCTTGCGCAAGTTCAGACCCAGATCAAAATTAACCCAGTTGTCTAGCAGGCGGTAATACAGAATGGCATCAGTGCTATCTAGAGATATTTTAGTGGGACCGGTGACACCAGCGGCATTATTAAAGTTAAATGATGAGCTGGTTGCACCAGTATGGTTCAGTGAAGTTCTTTCCAGGCGGATATTGGGAATGATTGGAATGGGATGATCAAACGCAGCCCAGACATAGGTTTCGCTTTTATCTGAAAAACCCAGGTCAGATTCCATATCAATAGCAGCTGTACTTCCAGGATAGGTTGAACCAAAATCCCCCGAAGCATCATGGTTCCAGCTACCACCACCAACATAAATACCCAGGAAATCCGCCATAGCAGCAGAAGATATAAAAGCCTGTAACAGCAAAGATGTTGCAATAAGCTTACGCATTCATATTTCTCCAGAAAGTGTTTTGATTAATTGTAGGCTACAAATTCACTCAAGTATGTGAGCAAATGACAATTTTTATAAATCTGATTTACGGGCCCTTCCAGCTAACCAGAAATAAAGGGGCAATAATATCCAGAACACACAACCGGTTATATATTTTGCTGTATCGCTAATCATATTGTTAGAAGACCAGAAAGCCTCAATCAGACCTGCAATGGTAAAAAGTACAAACGCGCCGTACATTAACAATAAGGATCGTTTGAATTCCAGTATGATGTGTTGAAGACGTGGTAAATTATTAGAGACTGGACCTATTATTGACCAACCTAACTTGAAGCCGGCAGTAGCAGAAATCACGGTTCCCATCAGTTCAAATGAGCTATGACCTATAATGGTTGGCCACAAGGTAGAGCTATATCCATTGGCAACCAGGTACCCCATTAACAGTCCCATGGAAACGCCATTGTAAATAAGCAATACAAGACTGCCCAGACCAATTAACAGGCCGCCCAAAAAAATCTTTATTGCGATCCAGCAATTATTAAATATATAAAACAGAAATTGACGCGTAGTATTCTGACTGTTGTTATCGCTGAGTTTGATATGCTCAGGGTCATACATGTAGGTAAAAGTCTTTACCTGATTCTCGCCATATAAAAGATAAACTGCTTCAGTGTTTTCCTGTACGTAGAAAAAAGAAATTATCAACGATGATAAAAGTGCAGCGGCGGCG
>JBFHPZ010000492.1:0-2370 GCA_041592495.1 Gammaproteobacteria bacterium
CTTAATACCTCCGATGGAGCCCATCGGATTGGGAGCGGGACGTATAGGGAACATAAACAATAAGGAATTATTAGGACGGCCTGTTGATGCCGACATTCCCTGGGCAATGGATTTTGGTGATCACATTGCACGCCATCCTTCCCAGTTATACCAGGCGCTGACTGAAGGATTATTGCTGTTTTTGATTCTCTGGTTTTTTTCTTCCAAACCTAAACCTAAAATAGCCGTTAGTGCCCTGTTTCTGATTTGTTATGGCAGTTTCAGGTTTATTACAGAATTCTTTAGAACTCCTGATGCTCATATAGGTTTTGTAGCATTTGACTGGATGACAAAGGGGCAGCAACTGTCTGTTCCAATGATTTTGTTTGGTTTTTATCTTGTTTATCTGACACGAAAAAATAAAACGGGTACGGCATGAAACAATACCTCGATCTAATGCGACATGTAAAAGAGAATGGAACGAAAAAAGGGGATCGCACCGGAACGGGTACGGTCTCCGTATTTGGATACCAAATGCGATTTGACCTGTCCCAGGGATTTCCTCTGGTCACAACAAAGAAGTGTCACCTCAAGTCTATTATTCATGAGTTATTGTGGTTTATCAAAGGCGATACAAACACCAAGTATTTAACTGATAACGGCGTTTCAATCTGGAATGAATGGGCCGATGAGAATGGTAGTCTTGGTCCAGTGTATGGTTGTCAATGGCGCAATTGGCCGACACCGGATGGACGCTATGTCGATCAGTTAGATGAAATCATCAGAACACTGAAAATGAATCCAAATAGTCGGCGTATTATTATTTCGGCCTGGAATGTTTCCGATTTGCCTGATGAGCGTATCAGCCCACAAGAAAATGTAAAAAATGGCCGCATGGCCTTAGCGCCCTGTCATGCCTTTTTCCAGTTTTATGTGGCTGATGGCAAATTGTCCTGCCAACTTTATCAGCGAAGTGCGGATATTTTCCTTGGCGTTCCTTTCAATATTGCATCTTATGCATTGTTCACAATGATGATTGCCCAGGTTGTTGGTTTGAAGCCGGGTGACTTTGTGCATACACTGGGTGATGCACATTTGTATTTAAATCATCTGGAGCAGGCAGAATTACAATTAAGTCGCGATCCTTTTCCTCTTCCCCAGATGAAAATAAATTCGGATGTTAATTCTATTTTTGATTTCAAGTTTGAAGATTTTGAACTGGTTAATTATCAGCATCACCCTCATATCAAAGCCCCTATATCCATATGATGATTTCATTAATCGCAGCGATGGATAAAAATCGCCTGATAGGCAAAGCAAATGGTTTGCCCTGGCATTTACCTGCTGACTTCAAGCATTTTAAGGAAGTCACCATGGGTAAACCCATCATCATGGGGCGAAAAACCTTTGAATCTATTGGCAAACCTTTGCCGGGACGAAAAAATATTGTCATTAGTCGTAAAGGTTTTACTGCAGAAGGTGTTTTTGTTGTTGATTCTATCGATAAAGCATTGCAAGCAGTTGAGAATGCTGACGAAGTGATGATTATTGGTGGTGCCAGTTTTTATGAGCAAATGATCAGCAGGGCTGATCGTATGTATTTGACCTTTGTTGATGCGGAATGTGAAGGTGATGCATGGTTTCCACAATTTGATATCAGGGATTGGGATGTCATATCAGAATCATCATATAAGTCGGATCCTAAAAATAACTATGATTTTTCTATCAAGGTGTATCAACGAAAGAAATAATCCATAAACCTCTGATAAGGCTTTCGTTTTTTAGGCTTCTGACCATGTTTTAAATCTATGGCTTGTGTTTGTGGACATTGTATCTGGCTAATTTCACTCATACTTTCATCGACCTTAATCGCGGTAAGCTTTCCTCCCCATAAACACCCGGTATCCAGAGGATAGAGGTTCTCCATCTTAGGGTTTGGCAGAGTAGACCAGTGCCCGAAAATAATTCGAGTGTTTACTGTCTTTCGCTTTTTAACTTTGAACCACGGGAGTATGCCTTCTGGTTGATTTCCAGGAGCACCCTTGTCTCGTAATGACAGGCGGCCTTTTTCATCACAATAACGCATGCGAGTAAACACGTTGGTGATAAAGCGTAGTCGATCCCAGCCATCGAGTTTGTCTGACCACCTGGGCGGTTTGTCGCCATACATGTGGTGAAAAAATTCGTGACTCTTTTCGCTTTGTAAAATAGCTTCGACTTCATTGGCGTGATCAATAGCCTGCTCAACAGTCCACTGAGGGTGGATGCCGGCATGGACCAGACACACGTTCAGTTTTTTTTCATAATGCATTAATGGTCTATGTAATAACCAATCGAGAAGCTTGTCGCGATCGGGTGCTTCAAGAATATCTTTAATAGTATCTTTTTTAC
>JBFHPZ010000493.1:0-2361 GCA_041592495.1 Gammaproteobacteria bacterium
GTATCTATAAAAATTTCATATTCAATGGATTCAAATTTTGGCGGTGAATCCTGGCGTACACCGGTGATGCATACCTTGATGTCTCGTAATTCAAATTTTAATATGGGTGTTACGCGTTCAATGCCCTTGATGATGCAGGCGGATAGGGCAGCGAGCAGTAATTCTGCAGGGTTAAAGGCGTCGTCACGGTTATTGACGTCGGTGTCGAGAGTAATTTCCGCATCTTTACAATAGGCAATGCTGCCATGAGCGTCCTGCCTTTCGGCAATGACCTGGTAAACACGTTTATTCTGAGTCATGGATGCTTTGCTCCTCTCGACAGATGGCATTTTTATTATTTAGTACCAGCATATATGTGCAGCCAATATCGGTATTTCCACCACTAACATTAATTTCGGATGAACCTGACTTCAGCTTTGGCACGGGTGTGGTATTACTCTATTAACCAGGCCTCAACTTTCTTACGGTCGGGTACGCCACCCGCGTGCACCACTTTGCCATCGATCACCACGCCCGGGGTCGACATAACACCGTAAGCCATAATGGCTGCAATATCTTCAATTTTTTCGAGTTCAATATCGACTGCATTTGCACTCGCACATTCCTCAATTATTTTTTGTGTGGTTTTGCAGTTGGCGCAGCCACTGCCTAATACTTTAATGGATTTCATGATCGCATACTCCTTATTCCGGACTAATTACATTGTTACTAATTCGAGGGCTTTAATATTCATCAATCACTGAACAGTTCATTATTAATTACTTTCAGCTCAAAGATAAATTCTTCCGCATTGTCACCACGAAGGTTTTCAGCCATACCAATTAAACCGTCAGTTAAATATTTTGCTTTAATGCCCTGTGATCTAAGATAAACCATGGCAATGGTCGCGCGATCTTTATGAGGGCACGCGGTTACAATAATTTTGTCTGTATTTAACTCTTTCAATCGTTTAGGTAATTCATTGAGAGGAATATTAATAGCCGGCCCTACCTTCCAGGCTGCATATTCTTCCTTAAAACGAATATCAATCAGTTGGGCCTTGCCTTCTTTCAGTAATTTAATCAGACCCTTGCTATCTATCTTCATTTCTTTTCGGGCGGCGTAGTCAAAATCCGTGATATATTTTTCCAGATTTCGATCACTCGAGTAAGCAGGGGCGCAGATTGCTACTAACAAAAATGCAAATATCAAATTTTTCATTATTGACTCCTGTGGAATCTTCAAGATTCAGTATTTTTGTACATGCTCTATTGTGTTCATCTATTAGCTTATGAGATTAAATCCCCAGCCGACGAACATAAAAGCCACCGCCAGCACGCTTGCATAAAGTGCCAACGCTGGCCAGCGAATTACCTTTCGCAGAATAATCATTTCCGGTAGTGACAGGGCCGCAATGCTCATCATGAATGCCAGCGTGGTGCCAATGGCAACCCCCTTGCCCAGCATCGCTTCAGCCACTGGAATCACACCGGTCGCATTGGAGTACAAGGGTACGCCCAATAAAACTGCTCCGGGCACTGCCAACCAGTTGTCCTGCCCACCCAGATGTTCTGTCACCCAGTCTTCCGGTACATAACCGTGAAATAGTGCACCGACAGCAATGCCGGCGATTACCCATTTCCACAGTCGGCCTACAATTTCTTTTACTTCACCCCATGCATAATGATGTCGACCTGAAAAACTTTTATCTGGTTCAGGCAATGATGCTTCACCCATCTGTATTTTCCATACATACTCTTCGACCCAGCGTTCCGGTTTGAAGCGTTCCATAATCATGCCGCCCACATAGGCCACAACCAGACCGGCCACAACATACATCAATGTAAGCTTCCAACCCAGAATTCCAATCAGGATTACGACTGCTACTTCATTAATCATGGGGCTGGCAATTAAAAATGAAAATGTTATTCCCAGTGGGATACCGGCCTCAATAAAGCCTATAAAAAGCGGTACTGATGAGCATGAACAAAAGGGTGTAACGGCACCTAAGGTAACTGCACTACTGCGTGCCAGCCATTTTGGTTTTCCACGAATATAGTCCCTTACTTTTTCTGGTGACAGCATCGCACGCAGCAATCCCATCATATAGATAATCACCACCAGCATGACAAAGATCTTGGTTGTATCCATGACAAAGAAATGCAGGGCAGCACCTCCATGTGTCGCCGGGTCCAGCCCAAGCCAGTCATAGACAATCAAGTTGGCGAGTGCATCAAACATGTGTCAGTTACTCCACGGGCACTGTTTTAGGTGTTAGATTGGTCACCAGCGAGATAAGCCCACCGTTGACATAGACTACATCTTTAAAGCCGGCACTTTTTAACAGGGCTGTAGTGCCGGAGGCACGGTTGCCTGAATGAC
>JBFHPZ010000494.1:0-2361 GCA_041592495.1 Gammaproteobacteria bacterium
ACGCGATCATAATCCGATGGATTCACCACGATAGTGACATAGGCGTGATTCGTGGCCGTGGCACGCACCATGGTTGGGCCGCCGATATCGATGTTTTCAATGGCATCTTCAAGGGTGCAATCCGGTTTGGCAACGGTTGCTTCAAAGGGGTAGAGATTCACTACCACCAGGTCAATCGGGTCGATACCGTTACGTTTCATGACATTGTCATCAATACCGCGACGACCCAGTATGCCACCATGGATTTTCGGGTGCAGGGTCTTGACACGACCGTCCATCATTTCAGGAAAGCCGGTATGTTCCGAGACTTCAATAACAGGCACATTGTTTTCAGTGAGTATTTTGGATGTACCGCCGGTTGAGAGAATTTCGACGCCTGCCGCTGCCAGGGCTTTGCCCAGTTCAACGATGCCATTTTTGTCAGATACGCTGATGAGGGCGCGTTTGACAGGACTGATGTTGGTATTGCTCATGTCAGAACTTTCCGGATGAATGTTGGTTAATGTAAGTGGGGGCGGGCATTATAACGCAAACCGCCCGGACACTTTAGTGCCTGGGCGGTTTTCCAGCGATATTCCTCTGGCGGAGCTTATATCAAATCGTATTGCTTGAGTTTTTTGCGCAGGGTGCCACGATTAATACCCAGGCATTCGGCTGCGCGGGACTGGTTGCCACCGACGTAGTCCATCACTGTCTCAAACAAGGGTTGCTCGATTTGTTGCAGCACCATGTCATAGAGGTTACCGGGGTGATCGCCTTCCAGATCTTTCAGGAATTGCTGAAGTGATTGCTTGACGGAATCACTTAGCCCGGCTTGTTGTTTTTCTGTTTTAACCGACATAATGTCTATTATGTTGCTGATAGAAGTGCTCATAATGCAGTAACTCTTTTATTATTTTCAGGCAGTGCGATTTTTTTCTGGATCAAGCTGCGCTTTTTACCAGCTCGCTATGCCATTTGTTGTGGAAGAACGCCGTTACTTCTTCGAGTTGTTGCCGAGGGTCTTCCAGCAGATTAATGCGTTTGCGGAAATCCTCTGCGTCAGGGTGCTCCTTGCAGTACCAGCCAATGTGTTTACGCGCTATGCGCACACCCATGAGTTCCCCATAAAAATCGTATAAATTTTCTAAATGTTGTTGTAATAGTTGCTTAATTTCTTCGCCAGTGGGCGAATTCAGGATTTCACCTGTTTGTAAATAATGATTGATTTCGCGGAATATCCAGGGACGTCCCTGGGCAGCGCGACCAATCATAACAGCATCGACACCAGTGTACTCCAATACGGATTTTGCCTTTTGTGGAGAATCAATATCACCATTAGCAATAACAGGAATAGATATTCTGCTTTTTACATCCGCGATGGTGTCGTATTCAGCTACGCCTTTGTAGCCACAACTACGGGTGCGCCCGTGTATAGCCAACGCCTGAATGCCGGCGTCTTCTGCGATACGGGCAATACGTAAAACATTACGATTGTCTTTATTCCATCCCGTCCGTGTTTTCAGTGTGACCGGAACGTCTACTGCTTTAACCACGGCGTCCAGTATAGCGGCAACTCGTGGTTCATCTTTAAGCAAAGCGGAACCCGCCATTACATTACAGACTTTTTTGGCAGGGCAGCCCATATTGATATCAATGATTTGCGCACCATTTTCGACATTGAAACGGGCGGCATCCGCCATGCGCTCAGGATCAGTGCCTGCAATTTGCACACTGATAGGTTCATCTTCACCCCGATGATCCATGCGCAACTGTGATTTGCGCGTCAGGCGAAGCGAAGGATCAGAACTCACCATTTCTGAGGCCGTCAGGCCAGCGCCCATTTGCCGACATAATTGTCGAAACGGACGATCAGTTACACCAGCCATGGGTGCGAGAAAAACAGTAGATGTAAAGTGATAAGAACCTATGTGCATTGTAATGTCCATGTCCATGGACGGCCCATATTACCCAGAAAGTTGAGCAGATGAAATATTGATTTTTAAAAAAATTTAAAATTATTTTTATGAAGATTTATGGCCTTGGTGAATCAATCACTTGGCTGTTGGTTTGAAAAATTATTACAGCATTGCATCGTAACTGACAGTATTGGTCCATGGATGAGAATAGTTTTTATTAGGAGCGGATATTGATGGACGCTGCGGGGTTGGCAAGATTAGTGTTGATTTGTTCTTGTGTATGGATCTTATTCTGGGTATTTGCCGGCGCGTAAATTAATTCGTTAAATCTGTACGCAGTAATTTACAAAGGGATTTGGTCAGGGCGCTGTCGGAGCCGGTGTGTTGGCTTTTTAGTCAGATCTTCCAGGCAATTAACATGCGCCTGGATGATAAAGGCGTCATGCATGCTTTTCGGGTACTA
>JBFHPZ010000495.1:0-2352 GCA_041592495.1 Gammaproteobacteria bacterium
AAGACAGACCCGCTGTTCACATTAGCAATGTCTGAAAATGACCGATCTGGAGGTGACTATATAAGGAATTTTGAATAGTCCGCTTCTGGCTATTACCCGACATATCAAGCGAAGTCCCTTCTTCTTGATTTTATCGACACCAGAACTACAAAGGCGGCTCTGAGGCCGCCTTTGTAGTTACTTAAAGCTCTCCCGCTTCCGGCACATTGGTAATCCAGTAGATACCCTTGCCCTTAAAGGAACATTTGGATACCCGTAGTATCTGCATCACGTCATCAATATCCTTATCCTGAATTAGTGCATCAACTTTCACCTGTGGCACATAACCTACAACCTTGTCTCGGGTTGATAAAAACGGATCATGTTCCAGCTGACTGCTGTGTTCTTCAACATGGCTGAAAATAAAAGTGTCAAGCTGCGGCATGCTACGTAAACAATCCGCCAGTTCCTGTTGCAAGGATGAATGCACAATCATGGTTAATTTTTTCATACCTTTTTCTCCACTGAACGTTCAAGTTTTTCCGACAACCATGCGTACAATGTTGGCAACAAGACCAGTGTTAACAAAGTTGAGGTAAACAAACCGCCGATGACGACAACCGCCAAGGGGCGTTGTAATTCCGAGCCTGGTCCGGTTGCGACCAGCAAAGGCAATAAACCAAGACTGGCGATCATCGCTGTCATTAACACCGGCCTTAAGCGACGCTCGGCACCGCGAACAACTGCTTCGCGTATGCTAAAACCACTATGACGTAATTGATTGAAATAACTCACCATCACTACACCATTCAACACTGCCACACCAAACAGGGTGATGAAACCCACCGATGCCGGTACTGATAAATACAAGCCGGAATAATACAAGCTGACAATGCCGCCGATCATGGCAAAGGGAATGTTGAGAATGATCAAGGCTGCCTGTGATACTGATCTAAACGTGGTGAACAACATAAAAAAGATCAGCACAATCGATACAGGTACAACCAGTGCCAAACGTTTGGCTGCACGTTGCTGGTTTTCGAACTGACCACCATAGCTCACCAGATAACCTTCCGGTAGCTCAATCTTATCGGCAACGGTGCGCTCGATTTCAGCAACGAAACCAACCACATCACGCCCTTCAACATTCGCCTGAATCACCACCTGACGTCTTGCTGATTCGCGGGCAATTTGAACCGGGCCATCTTCAATCGTGACATCTGCAAGATACCCCAGCGGTATCTTGTTGCCATTGGGTATATTCACCAGAATTTTTTCAATGGCCGCAGGAGAGGTTCGTTGCTTTTCGGGATAACGTAACAAGACACCAACACGTCGATCGTTTTCGACAACATCGGTTACTACTCGGCCACCCACTGCTGTTTCAATCAGGCGATTAATATCTTCCACGTTGACACCATAGCGCGAAATAACATCCTGTTTAATCGCGATCTGCAAGTATCCCTGACCAAACACCTGACCACGGAACACATCGATTGCACCTTTGATATTGCCTACCAAAGATTCAATTTCTATGGCTTTCTGTTCCAGCACATGCAAATCATCGCCGGTCAGTTTTATCGCCATAGCCGAACGCACACCGGTTAACATTTCCGATACACGCATATCGATGGGCTGGCTAAAACCATAATCAATATCTTCGAAGCGCGATAACTTCTCGCGTAATTTTTCCTGGAACTCTGCCACTGAGATGGTCCATTCTTCCCGCGGCGTGGTCACAATAAAATTATCCGTTTGATACAAACCCATGGGGTCCATGCGTAATTCATCGGAACCGGTTCGCGAGGTTACACCAATCACTTCCGGCAATTCCATGATGGCTTTCTGAATGGGTTCATCCAAAGCCAGTGAATCTTCCAGGGTGATGCTCGGACGTTTTTCCAGCAAAATAACCGTGCTGCCTTCATCCATGGATGGCATAAATTCCTTACCAATGGATGGGAACAAACTGGCCGCTGCAATCAGTGCAATAAGCGCAATGCTTGTAGCAACCATGCGATGACCCAGGGCCCAGTTCATTACCGGCAAATACACTTTCTTTAACAACTGCATTAATTTGCTTTCGGCCTCTTCATGACCGTCGCCACCATGCACTTTCATTAACATGCTGGCCAAAACCGGAATCACGGTTAATGACAACAGCAACGATCCCAGCAAGGCAAAAGTAATAGTGATGGCCAATGGTGTAAACATTTTGCCTTCCAGTCCGGTAAGACTGAACAAGGGTAAAAATACCGCGACAATAATCAGGACACCGGAAATAACCGGCACGGATACTTCCATGACAGCACGATAAACCAGATGCAATCGACTCACACCAGAAGGCGCCTTGCTGAACTGGGAATGAATATT
>JBFHPZ010000496.1:0-2338 GCA_041592495.1 Gammaproteobacteria bacterium
AGATCATCTGGCGCTGATTCGTTTTGCTGCAATTCGCCATGCAATCCAAATAACCAGTCCGATAAGGATTCCAGTCGTGGATCATTGGGCTCATCATCTTACGTAATACCATTAATACTGATGATGCGTTTTAATCCACCCAGATCCACTTTACTGTTTATCAGGCGTTGCCATTGCGGCTTGTCTTCTACAAACAATAATTTAACTTCGGCGTGATTAATAATGTAGGCAACATTATCGGGACGGTCTTCAACATATAAGGGAACAGTGACTAATCCCATTCCCAGTGCCGATTGATCAAACACTACCCAGTCACGACAATTGCGCAGCATTACCGCAACACGATCACCTGGCTGTAATTTCTCTTTGGTAAAACCAGCCTGCCAACGGGCGATTTCGTAGGCCATCTCTTGCCAGCTTGATTCGGTCCATTGCTGGCTACCAATATCGTATTCTTTATAGGCAGCTTTATTCGGAGTCTGTTTAAGACGCTCACGGAATAATCCGGGCAGGGTGGTGGCCAGCTTGGCATCGATAAGTTTAGTTTCCATTTAAGAAATTCCAGTCACTTATGTGTATTTCCTATTATGATTAGATTTTATTCACTTTTCCAGCCACCACAGACGTAATCGCAGACCGGTTTCAGTAGTATATCCGGATTCCACAAACCGAATTATACCGCTTTCATCAATGATGAAACTGGCTGGAACACCGCGAATGCCGTAGGCTGCGGCCCATAGCCCCTGATTATCCACAATAACCGGCATGTTTAGTGACTGTTCTTGCAAGTAATTTGTAACCGCATCATTGCTTTCTGGCCATGATGAAATGGTTATAACCGCATAGTCTTTGGCGATTGCATCCACCTTATCATCGACCATTTTACAAACCGGGCACCATTCTGCCCAAAAATAAACCAGCACGGGTTTGCCGCGATAACTACGTAAATCGACCTGCTCCCCGGTGATTAATCGATCCACAATTACAGGCGCTTCTCCCTGTACCACGCTGCGAGTTTGCCAGGCACGGACTGCCATCACAATAACCAGGACAAGGCTAATTTCGATGATTATTTTCAACCAGCGACGCCGCCTGATAAATGTCATAACTTCAGTAAACATAATCCATTCAACTCAGGGCGCAGTGGCAGTAAAAATTGCGCGTTTTGGTGCGGGATAACCTTCAACCGTTTTTTGCTGATCGTCAGGATCAAGATAGTCTGATAGAGATTCATATTGCATCCATTCTGTTCTGCGCTGTTCATCGGTTGTTGTTGGTGATACATCAACCAGCGAAATATCCTTCAGGCCACAACGACGCATCCATAACATAACCGCTTCACAACTGGGAATAAACCATACATTGCGCATCTTGCCATAACGGTCTTCCGGTAACAGCACTTGCTGCGCATCACCATCAATCACCAATGTTTCCAGCACCAGTTCACCACCTGGCTTGAGACAATCGCGAAGCTGAATAATATGCTCGATGGGTGAGCGTCGATGATAGAAAACGCCCATGGAAAATACCGTATCAAATGCACGCATTTTTTCCGGCACAGCTTCTATACCAAGAGGCAACACATAAAGTGGATGTTTGCCTGCGAAATGACGGATGGCACGATATTGCATTACGAACAAAGGAGACGGATCTATACCGATAACCAGTTTTGCGCCTTCGCCCAGCATGCGCCAACCGTGATAGCCATTGCCACAGCCCACATCGAGAACTACTTTATCCTTAAGAGGCTTTATATGTTTTTGAACACGATTCCACTTCCAGTCAGATCGCCATTCTGTATCAATATGGATGCCATGAATGTTATAGGGGCCTTTTCGCCATGGCATGAATTGCTTGAGCGTGTCCCTTAGTTTTAGCTTTTCTTCATCAGATAATTCATGCTGGCTCTTAACACTAATTGCATTACTGTTCAGATCAACTTGTGCGGATGTTATTGCTGGCAAGGCATCGAGTGCTTTTAACCATTTTGGTAAATCACCATAGCGCTCCGTATTTAATCCTTTTTCTATTTGTGACGGCAAATAATGCAACCAGGCATCCAGCCCTGCATCCTGTAGCGCTACAAACAATTCATCTTCAATCATTACTTCACAGCCAACAGGGAAACAAAATTAAAACACTGAAACCATAACATAACTTGCGAAAAACCGGCCTCAAGTAAACGCTGTTTATGTTTTTCAATTGTTTCCGGGATTAAAACATTTTCCAGTGCAGTGCGTTTCTGGCTGATTTCCAGCTCACTGTAACCATTGGCGCGCTTGAATTCATAATGCAAGCCTGTCATCCATTCCTGCTGCTCAGGGTCTTCTGTAATAAT
>JBFHPZ010000497.1:0-2336 GCA_041592495.1 Gammaproteobacteria bacterium
ACGCGCCGGAATACTGAGGCTGCGGCACAGGGCGATGCCAAGATGTGAAAGATCACGGCAGACGCCGGATTGTTTGTAATTAACTTCAACCGCTGACAGTGGTATATCACTGATGCCCGGTTCATAGCGAATGGTGTTGCGTAACCATGCTTCAATGGCTGCAACCTGATCGTATCCTAATAGTTGACCAGATGTTATTGCCGTTGCCATCTGACAAAAGCGATCGGACTCACAGTAACGGCTGGGTAACAGGTAACTGAGTACGGCATCGGGTAAATATTGTATCTCGACAAATGGAGCACCCGGTGCCCGATCCACATAATCGGCGGTCATGACTTCCGCAGCAGTATGCACTGCAAAGGCCCCGGCCGGTGCGATCAATCGCTGACAGAGATTGCCGTAGTCATCGGTGAATTCAACTACGGGTACACTTGGCTTGAGTTTGTATTCTTCCCGTGCGATCCATTGCTGCGCACCGCTGCGGGGACGCAGCATTAACACAAACGGCGTTGCTACCGTTATATCGAACTCCAGATCACAGCTGGTTTGTAGCCACATGCGGTGATTCCTTTGGATGTAAATCGAAAAAACAACTAACGCGAATCGTGGGGGTTATGTGTAACGTTACCGTGAAACCTGGAGATGCGAATGGCTGTGTTAAACCATTTCCAGTACATACTTTATTTCAGATGACATCCTTTGTACACAGTCCTTACCTTCCATTATGGCTTCTTTTGCCCGATAAAACTCCAGTAATCCCATGTGCGATAACTTTGGTGACAGCAAAATATCGGGCGGATCACCTGCCATGCGACTTCTTGTGATCCTGTCCTGGGTGATGTTGACTGACCCTGCAATGGCTTCAAATAAATTGGGCGGCTGATCTTTCGCCTTGTTAGTCGAAAATACCGAGCCGGTATAATCCATCACCAGGTCCGTTATTTTGGCTACGACGCTATTTTCTTTTTTACTCGAGTTGGTTTTAACGGGCTTATCCAGTTTCTTGAAATGCTTGCCTGCCACATTACCATTCAAGTTAACGGCGATGACGATATCTGCTCCCAGTGCGCGACACACAGAAACAGGAACCGGGTTAACAAGGCCGCCATCAACTAACCATTTATGATCATTTCGAATGGCCGGAAACAAACCGGGAAGCGAAATAGATGACCAGACGGCTTCAATCATCGGGCCACTGGTTAACCAGATTTCTCTACCGTTTTCGAGATCTGTTGCCACTGAAGCATATTGCTTGGATTGTTTCTCAATCAGGACATTATCTTTAGCGACATATTCCTGCAGGAAGTGGTGCAATCTTTCCTTATTTACAAAGCCATTCATTTGCGTGTTAAATTCGAAGAATCTCGCTGTATCAAATTTCGTAAGCGAGCATACCCATTCCTCTAACTTATCAAGATTGCCTGAAACGTATGATGCGCCCACCAGTGCGCCTATTGAAGTGCCACAAATAATATTGGGTTCAATACCAAGTTCAGACAGCGCACGAATAACGCCGATATGTGACCAGCCACGTGAAGAGCCGCTACCCAGTGCTAAACCGATATTCATTTTGTATCGTCCTAATGAAGATTGCTTTTGAGACCAAAATTATAATTCCTTACGGTCAGATATGTAGCGCAAGCCTATACTCATCATAGGCTACGATCATATATTACCGCCATAGATTGACTATACACCAATGAAAAAGTATGTTTTTGCATTGTTGCCGGTAGCTGAACCCTAACAATACTGGAAAAAAACAATAATACTTCGCAGCTTGCGATATGAACTACTTATAGGAAGGGGGAATAAGGAAGTGATAATTAAGGTGTTAGGATTTAGCAAGAAACCAAAAAATCTATCTTTACGACCCTTTCAAATTAACCTGTCAGGCAATATTGTACATTTTGCCATGCCGGAAAATTTTAGCCGAGACATGCCGGCTGAAGATATGATTGAATCAGTTAATTTAAAAGATAAAAGCATTTATCAGGATTATGAAAAATTCACCTTGATTCGCCGCTGGTGGGATTTCAAAGAAAGTGGATTTTTTGGCAAGTCTCTGGGCACACTCATGATGTCTTTGTACATTAAAGAAGCATCGGATTCCTTATCCATTAACACACTAAAACCATTGGACTTCATTGATATCATAATTGACGATATAAACAAAAACAAACCAAGCGAAGAAGATTTATTAATGATGTATTCTGATTATTTTACAGCATACAAAGAGCATTGGTTTAATGAACAACGATGGCTTGAATATTTACAGGGCCATTCAAATAGCAATCAACTCGCTATTCTTTATGCTATCCCCATCACCGAAAAACAAT
>JBFHPZ010000498.1:0-2301 GCA_041592495.1 Gammaproteobacteria bacterium
ACATGTTCAACGAACTGTTGCAGGAATATGAAAAACGATTCAAAGAGTACCCGTTCAACCCCATTGACAAGCTGAATCATTATCTTGAGCTGAATCGGATTCCACAGGACAAGCTGAATGATTTACTCATGACGCTGCAGCTGTTTTATCAGGGCCACATGTCGGAAGGTGAAAAAGACACCTATGGTCAATATTTACGCCAATTGATTAATAGCTATGTCGATCAATTCAAGTCCTTTCCCTTTGATGCGGTATATACCCTGTATCAATACCTTGACCTGGAAATTGTATCGGAGCAGCAAATCCGTAAATTGCTTATGACATTACACCTGATCCATCAGGATAAATATCTTAGTCGCACACATGATGATCAAGATGCACGTCGTTTATTATATTGCGCTGAACATAACCCGGACGATATGGAACGAATGATTAGTCATCTACAGGAAAAGCATCTGCATAATTTGCGGCAGAAGATAGGATATGACTCTGACTCAGAGGAAGGCGATGGTGACAAAAAACAATCACCGGATAACGATCCTATCCTGGATAGCATCAGGTATGCCTCACTTACAGATGAGTAAAGCCGGATTATTTTTTTAAAGTCACCGACTAGGTGACGGGAATGGTGATTTTAAAAACAGACCCGGAATCAATATTCTCTGCTCGAATGCTTCCATTAAAATTCTTCTCAATAAGTTGTCTGGCAATATAAAGCCCAACGCCAGAGTCATCTGACTTCTTATTGCTAAATCCCAGGTTAAAAATCTTGTCGATGGGATTAACTTTGATTCCCCCGGCATTGTCCATGATTTCAATATGAACAATATTGGACTGTTTATACAAGAGAAAGTGAATGCGCGGAGATGGGGTATCCCTTTCCCGAAAAATATCGCGAGCATTATTGAGAATGCTTAATATGACGTGTGCCAGTTCTGTGGGATTCCCATTAAGCTGTATGTCATTGTGGAGTTCTGAAGTGATTACAATTTTATTAATCTTGAAGTTATCACCGATAAGCTGGAACAGCTCTTTAATAATTGTTTTTGGATAAAAGGCTGACGTTCTTTGTCTCGTCTTAAGTAAATGACCAAATACATCGACTGTATTAGCCATGAATTCCAGAATGCCATGACTCTTGTGGGTGATTCTCTTAATCTGATCTTTTTCTTTTTTTGTAATGGGTTCGTTTTCCAGGGTTCTCTCAATTAACATTAACTGTATGCCGAGTTCGTTTAGTGGTTGTTTCCACTGATGCGAGATGTTATTAATGGATTCGCCGATGTTCGCGAACTGGGATTTCAGATGTAATAAATTTATTAGTTTCTTGTTTAGCTTTGCAAAGCTGAGATTTACCAGGATGGCAATAAACACGACTAACACTGCAATTCCGGTGATAAGATAAAACCAGAAATAGTCATGTTTGACTTCAGATTCATAAAGGAAGCCATCCATGGAATAATCTTGAGGTAACATGCCGAGGTTAACATAAGTTTCAGCAATATGTTGCCATCTTCCTGGTAGCATATAGCCTATATCAATTAACTCTGGATGTATGAGTTGCTGCATTTTTTCTGCTTCAAATGCAAGAAAGTCTCGTTCTTTTCTGCCGGGATATTTATTAAGTATGTAATCGATTATTTCATCCTGATGACTCATGGCATAAAGCCATCCCTTCAAGCTTGCCTCACGAAACTTTCTGGTTCGTTCCGGATGAAATTTTATTTCATGTTCTGTTGTGAATAAGTTATCACCATAGAAGTCTATGCCAACTGAGCGCGGAGAATATGAATAATAAGGTATGCCGTTTTTTTCAAGAATATAGGGCTCGTCAGTCACGTAGGAAGATATTGCATCGACCTTGCCTGATATGAAATCCTGTATATTGTGCCGGTAATCAATCAATTTGAACTTGTTGAGCGGCATGCCCTCATGATTGAGGTAGGCAATAAGTTCGTCTGCTAAGGGTTCAATCATCAGATTTTTGTTGGCCAGATCATGAATGTTCTGTGCGGAGTTGTGTTGCAAAGTTAGCAAGGCATAGGGTGAGTGTTGAAAAATGACAGCCAGTACGACCAGAGGATCGCCTTTGCTTCTTAATAAAAGAAGACTGTTATTGCCAACGCCGTATTCGGCATTACCCATTAGCACAATTGCTGTTGGGTCATCACCTGTTTTTGCTTCTATTATTTCAACTTCCAGTCCGGCTTCTTTGTAATAACCCTGTTTCTGGGCAGCATAATAGCCGGCAAATTGAAACTGGTGAGACCATTTTAATTGCAGCCTGACCTTTTCTGTTGC
>JBFHPZ010000499.1:0-2298 GCA_041592495.1 Gammaproteobacteria bacterium
CTTTATGAGTAAAAACCCATTTCCTATCAACTAGCGATGCCTGGATATCGTCATCCGGATATACGACTTCATCTCCCTGTGTTCGATCTCCGATTTCAAGATAAAGTACATCCTCAGTCGTTTCGTTGACCAAATTATTTGGGTTTTCTTTACCAGCTGGAAAGCCAACACACATACCTGGGGACAACTGAAATTTCCCATCATTTGTGTGCAATGTCGGTCGCCCCTGCAGGATGTACATGAACTCATCCTGTTTTGAATGCGCGTGGCGAAGAGCGGAGATTGCATTTGGCTTCAAACGCGTGAGATTGACACCAAAGTTTGTTAAACCAAAAAAATCACCCAACTGGTGTTTCTCACGACCCTCCACACGTGACGCGAAGGGCGCTGGATAGAGCGAAGGTGCTGTGCGAGGTGGTACTTCCAGGGCAAGAACAGGGGCTTTCTTATTCATAAAAGGACATCCCGTGAATTGAATTTGGGGGCTAACGTGTATTAAGCAGAATGTCTGGATGCAGAAACAACATATGGCGATATCCAGGCATGTACATCATGCTCTATTTTCAATCATTTTAAAACCAGTCTGTTTTTCGAAAAAGATGTCACTGATGTAACTTCTTATCATCCGGTCTAAAACTATCAGCCAATGTTGAATAGATAGGTGTAGTGCAAATAGATTTTGAAATACCGGTTGCAATAAATGCAGTGACCATCATGGGTAAAATCAGCTGATTCTGATCTGTCATTTCCATAACAATTACAAATGCGGTAATGGGTGCCTGCACAACACCGGAGAAATAACCCACCATGGCCAGTAACACCAGAACGCCATGGGGATAAGCGGTTAACCATTCTGCAATATGCGAACCTATGCCTGCACCTGTCGCTAGTGACGGTGCAAAAATACCGCCGGGTATACCACTAAGATAAGACACGACTGTTGCCAGCAATTTAAGATAGCCGTAATCGTTAGCCAGTGAACCACTATCGGTAATTAACATTTTAGCTTCCTGGTAACCACTACCATAGGTCACATGGCCGGAGTAATAACCTACGATGGCAATGCCTAAACCACATAATGCAGCAACAACAAAGGGTTGGTTGTTTCTGTAAGGGGCTACATAACGACTTCCCCTGATTAATATTAAACTGAACAAACCGCCAAATGCGCCACCAACAATACCGCAAACCAGAACCGGCACAGTTGCTTCACTCAATTCAATGACTGCTGAAGAAAATCCGAAATAGGTGTAATTGCCCTGTATGGCGATGGCGGTGATGGCAGCTGCCATGATGCCGATTAACATTAATCCGCGTGTTCGTACTTCGAATGATCGACTTAATTCTTCTATACCGAATACAAGACCTGCAAGAGGTGTGTTAAAAGCGGCTGATACACCGGCTGCTCCACCGGCAAGAATTAATACGCGCTCCATATCGTATAAACGAAAACGCACGAATCGGCGCAG
This sequence comes from Gammaproteobacteria bacterium, assembly GCA_041592495.1. Classification (GTDB taxonomy): domain Bacteria; phylum Pseudomonadota; class Gammaproteobacteria; order SZUA-229; family SZUA-229; genus JBFHPZ01. The sequence goes on from JBFHPZ010000499.1 coordinate 1,470, forward strand.
GGCAAACATGATGGATGCACCGACATGCACCGAGGGCCCTTCGCGGCCTATGGATGCACCACTGAGCAAACCCAGAATACACAACATGACTTTGCCGAATGCGATGCGTAATGTCAGCAGGACATTTCGCTCATGTTCGTGTCCCATTTCGAGCGTGGCCATGACTTGCGGAATACCACTACCTTCAGAACCGGGGAAGTATTTTTGAGTAAGCCAGACGACCAGTATTAAACCAAGCGGAGAAACAATGAAAGGCAGCCAGGGGGAAATACTAACCAGTGAGTGAAAAACATGATTGGCCCATTCACTGGAAATGGCCATAAACGTTGCAACCAGTCCGACAGCTACACCACCTACAGCAAAAACAAAATGCGCTTTCCAGTCTTTATGAGAAATAAGCCACTTGCCGGAATGTTTTATATTTTTAAGCATTGAACACAATAATAATGAATATCTCAGACATGATAACGGCTATGACAGGTGAACAAAATACCCAGAGTGGAATAACAGTTGATTCTTACACCTCGGACATCATCATCTGTATCATTTTACGAACTGTATCTAGTTCGAATGGTTTGTCACAAATCCCTGAAACACCTGCCTGTTCTATCGCGGCCAGTTTTCCCGCACTGCCTTCCGATGTCACCATAAGCACAGGTATGGAACGTTGATTGCTGCTATGGCGAATATGCTCCAGTAATTCCTTGCCGTCCATTTGCGGCATGTTGTAATCTGTTACCACAAAATCAAAAAACTGCTCATCCAGTACGGGTACTGCGGTTGCACCATCATCCGCTTCGATTACATGCTCAATACCCAGGCCATTTAA
>JBFHPZ010000500.1:0-2293 GCA_041592495.1 Gammaproteobacteria bacterium
ACTTCGGACTCGTGTCCTACGCCTCCGGTCAGGCATAGCCTGTTTAAAATTGTTCCAGACAATTTTATCGACTGGAGCGCTAGCGGAACGGACGCCTACAGGAAGTAGGTGGTAGGGTCGAGTCGGGAACAGAGACCGAGAGATCTTGATGTCTATAGGATGAAGTGATCTGGTACATTTTAGATCCCTCGGCTCTGGCCTCCTGCTTCGCCCTACCACCTACTTCCTGTAGGAGTCCACTTCGCTGTGCTTCGGTCGGGATGACGGAGAAAATTTGTGGGGATATCAGGTAGAAACCGTATTTTTGTTGATTCCATTTAGCCGCTTGAAGTCAGAATATCTTCTTATGCTACTATCTAGCCATGAATAAACCTGCCCCCCTTGAGCCTGTTCTGGATGAAGCCAATGCGGCTTTTATTCAGCATATTGTTTCTATCAATGTGGCTGCGCGTAATGCCGATAATCAGCCGGTGCTTTCTCGGGCTTATGGTTGTCGGGTTTCGGATGATCGCCGGCAAATTACTATTTTTGTATACCGTAATACTGCACAACAACTGCTGGATAATATTCAACAGTATGGTGATGTTGCCGTGGTATTCAGTCGCCCCAGTACGCACGAAACTCTGCAACTCAAGGCACGGGATGCAAGCCTGGTTGCATTTGAGGCGGCTGATCAATCTTACATTGATCAATATGCCGCGGCCTTTGTTAAGGAATTGTTATCGATTGGTTTTCCCGAGTCGTTTACCCATGCCATGATCGGCAAGCACGACACCGAACTGGTTGGTATACGTTTTACACCCAGTTCAGCTTTTGTTGCGACACCGGGTCCCAAGGCCGGACAAAAGTTAAACCCATGACGGCGACATTTAAACTGCATTCGATTCGTGATTGCCTGGAGGGTGTCATCCCGGCGGTAATCGCGACCTGTTCACCGGAAGGCATTCCGAATATAGCCTACCTTTCCCAGGTGCATTTTGTGGATGCAGATCATGTCGCGCTTTCCTTTCAGTTCTTTAATAAAACTCGTGAAAATATTTTGGCGAATCCCCAGGCAACGGTGCAGCTGGTTGATCCCAATACTGCCGCGCATTACCGTTTATCCCTGCAATATTTACATACCGAGACCGAAGGCTCTTTGTTCGAAAACATGAAAGCCAAGCTGGCGGGTATTGCATCACATACCGGCATGGCCAAGGTATTTAAATTATTGGGCGCGGATGTGTATAAGGTATTACGCATTGAGGGTGTGCCTGGCGAACAATTGCCTTGCACCCTGCCGCAATTTAATCGTTTAACTGCCTTGCGCGAATGTTCAAAGCGGCTTGCCCAGTGTTGCGATTTAGATACCCTGCTGGATGAATCGTTAAAATGTTTACATGAACACTTCGGCATTGAGCATGCCATGTTGTTAATGTTCGATAAGCCGCGACAAATGCTTTATACCGTGACCAGTCTCGGTTATGAAACCTCGGGCGTAGGTTCAGAAATTCCACTGGGCACCGGCGTGATTGGTGTGGCGGCACGTGAACGTACTCCGATTCGTATTATGTATTCCACCAGCGAATATTCTTACAGCCGCGCCCTGCGCGATAACATGAAACAAAACGGCGCCAGCGCCAATATTGAAACCGAAATACCCTTTGCCGGTTTGATTGCGCCAAACAGCCAGTTAGCTGTTCCGATTTTCAGCAATGATGATTTGTTCGGCGTGTTGTATGTCGAGAGTGAATTAAATTTACGTTTCACTTACGAAGACGAAGATGCCCTGCTGACATTGGGTGAACAACTGGCGCTGGCTTTTCGTTTGTTGCAACAGGTTCCCGAAACCCTGCTCGATAAACGCCAGTTGGCTAACAATAAAACTGCCCATGAAGGTGAAGCCATTACGGTTCGCCATTACAAGGCAGACAATAGTTGTTTTATCGATAACGACTATTTGATCAAGGGTGTAGCCGGCGCCATTTTCTGGAAGTTGCTACGCGATTACACCACCTTGCAAAGAAGCGACTTCAGTAATCGCGAATTGCGCCTCGACCCGGCCATTGGCTTGCCGGATATCAGTGATAACCTTGAAGCTCGTTTGATTCTGTTGCAAAAACGCCTGGCTGAACGCTGCGACTTTTTACGCATTGAAAAAACCGGACGTGGTCGCTTCCGTTTGCATGTGGATCAGCCGGTTCAGTTGGTTGAGAGTGTTTGATATTTTTTTAGCCTAATGGATTGAACCTGGTGCTGGTAGATAGCTGTGATCTGAAACATTTAAGATCCCTCGACTTCGCTCGGGATGACA
>JBFHPZ010000501.1:0-2292 GCA_041592495.1 Gammaproteobacteria bacterium
CAATGATGCAAGGGGAATAGCTAAATACAGATTCTCCATGTCTACCCCTTCATGCTGTTCAGTTCAGTGACATCGATGGTGCTACGATTGCGGAACAACACCACCAGTATGGCAAGACCAATAGCTGCTTCGGCTGCTGCCACTGTCAAAATAAAGAAAACGAAAACCTGACCGGCGCTATCACCCAGATAGTGAGAGAAGGCAATGAAGTTAATATTTACCGCCAGTAGCATGAGTTCAATGCACATCAAAAGGATGATGACATTCTTTCGATTCATGAATATGCCAGCCACACTCAAGGCAAACATAACGGCACCCAAAATTAAATAACTGGATAGTGGAATCATTGTTTTTCATCCGCTTTCATTTGAATAATGCGCAGACGGTCTTCCTTCTTGACCTGAATCTGTTTGCCCGGTGTCTGATATTTAGTTTCTGGTCGACGACGCATGGTCAAGGCAATAGCCGCAACTATCGCAACCAGCAAAATGACCGATGCTATCTCAAACGGATAAACATAGTCGGTATAGAGTACCCGCCCCAGTTCTTTAGTGTTACTGTAATCCGCAGCATGTCGTACAGGTTCGGCAAATTTTTCCAGGCCAAAGTTTTCTGGCCCAACAATCAGAACCATTTGCACAATCAACATTAATGCAATCACAACCCCAAACGGGACATAACGCATAAAGCCCTGACGCAGTACTGCAAGATTAATATCCAGCATCATGACCACAAACAGGAATAACACCATGACTGCGCCGACATAAACAAGCACCAGTGTGATCGCAAGGAATTCAGCTTCCAGCAATAACCATATGGCAGAGGTAGCTACGAAGGTCAGCACCAGAAACAGAGCCGAGTGCACAGGATTTCTGGCGGTGATTACACCCAGAGCCCCCATCACCATGATGGCGGAAAACGCGTAAAAGACAACTTCTGTAAATGTCATTCTTTATATTCTCAACTGTTTTCTGCTCAATCCTCTCTTAACGGAGAGGAATAATTAACTCATCGATAAGGTGCGTCAGCTGCTCTGTTAGCTGCAATCGATTCTTCATACTTATCACCAACCGCTAACAGTTTTTCCTTGGTCATGATATTTTCACCTCGATTCTCGAAGTGGTATTCGAAAATATCAGTCTCAACAATAGCATCCACCGGGCATGCCTCTTCACAAAAACCGCAATAAATACATTTGAACAAATCAATATCGTATCGAGAGGTTCTGCGTGAACCGTCTTCACGTTCAACCACGTCAATGGTTATTGCCAGCGCCGGACAAACTGCTTCGCATAATTTACAGGCAATGCAGCGCTCTTCACCATTGGCATAGCGACGTTGAGCATGCAGTCCACGAAAACGTGGCGACAGGGGTGTTTTTTCTTCGGGATACTGGATGGTTATTTTGCGTGCAAACAAATAACGCCAGGTAATCCACATACCCTTGAACAACTCAAGGAACATGAAGCTCTTAACGTAGTGTTTTAATAACTTCATCATGCGCTCCTATATCGCCCAGGGTCCAACTTGCATTACTGCCATCACAGCTTCAACAAACAGCCAGACAATAGTGACGGGAATAAATACTTTCCAGCCCAGGCGCATGATCTGGTCATAACGGAATCGTGGGAAAGTTGCACGAATCCACAGGAATACAAATATAAAGAACATGGTCTTCAGGATAAGCCAGTGAATACCATTACCCAATGCCAGCCCAATGAATGCAACGTCACCAGCAGCATCTCCAAAAGGTGACATCCAGCCACCAAGGAACATCAAAGACGCAAGGGCTGAAATTAAAATGATGTTGGCGTATTCAGCAAGGAAGAATACGGCGAAGGCCATACCGGAATAGTCCACGTGGAAACCGGCAACGATTTCCGATTCACCTTCTGCTACGTCAAACGGTGCACGATTGGTTTCTGCAACACCGGAAATAAAATACACAAAAAACAGTGGCAACAAGGGCCAGACAAACCATTGGGTGATACCACCCTGTTGTTTAGCAATGATTTCACCAAGATTAAGACTGCCACTTGCCATTAACACACCTACGAGTGCAAAACCCATGGCAATTTCATATGCAACAACCTGTGCAGCTGAACGTAAAGCACCCATCATGGCGTATTTGGAATTGGATGCCCAGCCGGCAATAATAATGCCGTAAACGCCCATGGAAGTTAACGCCAGGATGTACAACAGGCCCGCATTAAGATTACTCAGCGCCATACCATCCGCAAACGGCATCACGGCCCATGCCGCAAGAGCTGGACCAATGGATAACATGGGGGC
>JBFHPZ010000502.1:0-2279 GCA_041592495.1 Gammaproteobacteria bacterium
GGCTTTCCACATGACCTGTACCCGGTAACTTTAATTTTCCATCGGCCAGGTCATGCATGGTTCTGGATACGCCGGTGACTTCGGCTCCCATGACCACTATGGTATGTGCTGCAAAATGGTGTTCATATACGGAATGACCGTTGGCGGCGGTGGTGAGCAATTCAAAACCCAGCTTGTGTAACTCCGCCAGTGCCTTGTTGCGATCGGGAATCTTTACCAGCTTCACGTATTCAGCGCCGCCTTCGGCCACGCGACAGGCGGAAGGTGATGCTGAAGGTAATTTCATGGCTTCACCCAAGATGTAGGGAATACCAAAGTGGGCACAACTACGCAGGATGGCGCCCAGGTTATGCGGGTTTTCCACCCCATCGAGCCAGGCGATGAGGATGGGGGCCGGTCGGGTTTTGAGTTCTGCGATGAACTCGCGATAAGCAAAAGGCACGGGTTCCCTTGCCAGTATGCAAATGCCCTGGTGATGTATGGACTCGGTGAGTTTTTCCAGATCTGTATCCCCAACAATGTGATAAGTCAGGTGTTGACCGGCGGCCCATTTCAACAAAGGGCTGAATTCCTTCAGGCGTTGCTCTTCCAGGTAAATACGGACAATATCGTTCGGGCGTTTTTGCCAAAGTGCCTGGCAGGCAGCAACGCCATAGTATTTGAGTTCCTTGCGGGGTTTTTCGAAATGCCTGGGTGTGTGGGTTCGGTTTGAAGAAAAATGGGGTTTACGCATACAACAAAAAGGTGAGTTACAACGGGTATGAATTATCCATCAAACCATGGAAATTTGCTGAAATATTTTTAAAAATACCGCCTGGTGCTATGTAAGATGGGTGTTCAGGACTGAATAAATTAATTTGGAATTGAATTGCTGACCACGCAATTCCTGCCTCGTGCTTTTGCTTCATAAAGACAGAGGTCAGCCGCTTTCATATAAGTATTGTGACGGTATGCTGAATCCGATGTTGCCAGGCCAATGCTGATACTAACGGCTATTTGATTTTTGCCATATTTTATCACTGCCTGGTTTATGCTTTTTCTAATCTTCTCTGCGGCTGATTCGGCATTTTCCAGATTGGTATCCGGCAATACAATTAAGAACTCTTCACCACCCCAGCGGCCGATCAAATCCCGCTCAAACAAATTGTCTTCAATAATATTTACTATTTTTATCAGGACCATATCTCCGGCATCATGGCCGTATTTATCATTGATGGCTTTGAAGTGATCGACATCGATTAGCATTATGGTGTATTTTTCCTGACGCCTTTCTGCGCGTAAATTCTCATATTCCAGTTTTTCCAGAATATCCCTGCGATTGGAGATGCCGGTTAAAACATCGGTCCTTGCCTGTTCTGCAAATAAATTACTGACCGAGCGCCAGCGCAGATAGGTTTGATGGGCTGTGTATTCATAAACCCATGACATCATCAGTAGTGCAGAATAGGAGGCTATGAATCGAAGCTTGAATGCATCTGAGTAATGATCATGTGCATGCAAGTCACTGGGTACAAACATGAATAATGTGGCGGTAATTAAATAGATTAGTAGAATCATCAGGCCTTTTTTATGGCCCTGTAGAAATAGAATCAATGGAATGGTGGTGTAGGTCCATAACGGCCCTGTGTTTTCGACACCGCCAGTCACAATCAGAAACAGGGAGAGGGAAATGATTATGAGGGATACGCCGTGACTGGCTCTTGTGTAATTGGATGTGCTGATCAGGACTAGAAAATTAATCAGACTAACTATTGCAGAGGCTAAAACAAACACCGCAATCGGCATGTTGCCATTGAGCAAAGATGATAAACCAAAGCCGAAAAGAAAAATAAAGCCGATTGTGCTGAATAAATAAACCAGTATGATTTTGCGACGAATCTCGATATCTTCATGACCCAGCTGGCTAAAGACGGGTTTCTTGATACTGGTCAGAAGCTTATTGGATAAGGTCATTGTCAGATATCCTGAACAGCATTACTGCAATTTTCTGAACGACTATTGTTTATGTTTGGAAAAGTTGTTGCCATATCAGTATGTAGTAAAGCTTGCGCCCAAAAAATTATTTTGTGTCTTCCGTAAAGTGTAGTATATGTCATGCTCTCGATACCGGATAGAGTAGAAACCGGTTCCTTGTTTCCAGGCGCTATTTCCAGCCCGGGGTTCAGGTATTTGCCAAATCCGGAGAATCTGATCATTGCCGATCAGGCAAGGAAAATCAAAACAGCTCGATTTATCGGCTGATTTGAAATTTTATTTAAAGAAATTCACCTACCTGCCGA
>JBFHPZ010000503.1:0-2272 GCA_041592495.1 Gammaproteobacteria bacterium
CCTGTTTATCGAAGCTGCGGATTTGTCACGATTGCAGTCATGAAATTAATCATCCTTGATCGCGACGGTGTTATTAATCACGACTCTGATGATTACATTAAAACCGTGGATGAATGGCAACCGATCGAGGGCAGTCTGGAAGCCATGGCGAAGCTGTATCTCGCCGGCTATCGTGTGGTGATTGCAAGTAATCAATCGGGAATTGCCCGCGGATATTTCGATATAGAAACCCTGCACGCCATGCATCAGAAAATGGAACAGATGCTGGCGCAGTTTGGTGGCAAAGTCGACTCGGTGTTCTATTGTCCACATGGTCCCGATGCCAACTGCAAATGTCGCAAACCTAAAGACGGTATGTTTCAGGAAATCAGCACCCGATATCAATGCGGCATGGTAAATATTATCGCCATCGGTGATTCCCTCAGCGATATTCAGGCAGCCAGAAAAGCCGGTGCAACTCCTGTTCTGGTGCGCACAGGTAAAGGTGAGCAAACACTGGAGTCAGCAAGCAAAAAAGAACTTAAGGGTGTCGCAGTTTATCGTGATCTGGCCGACGCCGTTGATGCCATACTGGCGGAGAAAAAGTAGTGACCGAAGTAAAGAAACCCTTCTTGCCAATGTGGTATGTGCGTTCAACAATTTACTGGATATTGAGCATTCTTGCATTGATACCCATTGTTGCCAGTGAATTGTTATTTACCTTGCCGTTCTCAGTGCATGTACGCTACAGGGTTGCATCCAGCTGGGCTAAATTTAACATGCTCCTGCTGAAATGGATTTGTAATCTGGATTACAAGGTAGAAGGCCTGGAACATGTTCCGCAAGGCGGCGCCATTATCATGGCCAAGCACCAGTCCACATGGGAAACCATGGCCATGCAAGCCTTCCTGCCGCCGCAAATCTGGGTGCTAAAAAAAGAATTAATGAGGGTTCCGGTATTTGGCTGGGGGCTGGCCATGTTGAAGCCCATCGCCATTGATCGCAGCGCAGGTCGTAAAGCGGTTGAGCAAATGGTGGAACAGGGACGTGAGCGTTTGGCCGAAGGTCGCTGGGTGGTCATCTTTCCCGAAGGCACTCGTGTTAAGCCCGGAGTGAAACAACGCTACAAAATGGGCGGTGCCATTCTGGCTTCAAAGGTGGATTATCCCATCGTACCGGTCGCACATAACGCCGGTGAGTTCTGGCCTCGTCACAGTTACATCAAATGGCCGGGTACTATTACAGTGTGTATTGGACCGGTTATCCATGCCTATGGTCGAGAGCCGGATGATATTAACAAGGAAGTGGAAAACTGGATCGAAAGCAAAATGGAGCAAATAAGCGATCCTTCACGCTGGAACCGTTAAATAAATAATCACCAAATATTGCTATAACTAAGTCATCCATCATTAATAATAAAGGACCAGATATGATTGATGATTTAAAGGGCGATGAAGCCTGGCGTATGTTTCGTATCATCAGTGAGTTCACTGAAGGTTTCGATAAATTATCCGGCCAGGGATTTGGGATTTCTATTTTTGGCTCAGCACGCACTGCACGCGATAATCCCTATTATCAAAATGCCTACGACATTGCCCATAAATTAGGCAAGGAAGGCTTCTCCATTATCACTGGCGGTGGCCCTGGCATTATGGAGGCCGCCAGCAAAGGCGCGGCGGAAGCCGGTGCCACATCTATTGGCCTGAATATCGAATTACCTCATGAACAGGTGCATAACCCCTATCAGAATCTGAAACTCGACTTCCGTTATTTCTTTGCGCGCAAGGTGATGTTTGTAAAATATTCCATGGGTTATATCTGCATGCCAGGTGGTTTTGGCACCATGGATGAAATGTTTGAAGCCATGACGCTGTTGCAAACTAACAAGATTTTTCCCATGCCATTAATATTGTTTGGTTCAGATTATTGGCGTGGTTTATTCGACTGGATTAACAACACCATGTTGAAAGCCGGTTCGATCTCAGAAGATGATTTGCAACTGGTGGTGATGACAGACGATGTTGATGAAGTGGTACAAATCATGAAACGCCACAAGGCCTGGAAGCTGGAAAAAATTGCCGCGGCCAAAAAATAAATGACACAAAAGGATCGGTGAATACCCATGTCTAATCGCACACTCCAATTGACCGACGCTGTTTATGATTATTTACTGGCGCATTCCTTAAAAGAAACGCCTGTGCAGCAACAGTTGCGCAAGGAGACGGCTGGAATAGAAAAGTCAGTGATGCAAATCGCCCCCGAGCAGGGGCAGTTCATGGCATTTCTGATTAAA
>JBFHPZ010000504.1:0-2269 GCA_041592495.1 Gammaproteobacteria bacterium
CACTGCTAACAGAGACCACCTTCTGGGAACGCAAGAACACGGCCCATAATGTTGGTCTGCAGGGTGTTACTGAACTATTACTCAGGCTTGAAGAAATAGTTAATATCAAGAAAGGTATGGAAACCACCGAACCTAAACCTTTCAATAGTCGGCTTGTGGTGATAGGACACAGTTTTGGCGGTGCGGTGTTATTCACATCCTTGCAACAGGTGTTGGCCGACAGGTTTATTGATAGCCGCTCGGATAAAATCTTCAGCGATGATGCAAAGGGTTTTGGTGATCTGGTAGTATTGATTAATCCCGCCTTTGAAGCCATGCGCTTTGCAACACTTTATGATATTTCGCAGCAGGCTTGCCGTCGATATTTTCCAAGCCAGTTACCCAGGCTGGCAATCCTGACATCAAAAAAGGATTACGCAACAAAATATCTATTTCCGACCGGACGTTTCTTTTCAACATTTTTTGATTCACACACCACACTTAAGCGCCAGCAATGCACAGTAGATGGACCAAAAGATTTATACGTGAAGGAAGGCAAGGCCGATCGTAACACGGTTGGACATTTTGAACCCTATTTAACCCACAAGCTGGTGCCATCCAGGTCAAAACTAATTCGTAGCAGCCAGTTCGATTATCGCCAGATGCAATCTGCCTGGTCGGAACAAACCTATGAGGGTACTTTTCATTTTGAAAATTCAGACCTTGTGCATTTAGGTACAACACAACCGCTAAATCCCTATCTCAATATTCAAGTCGATGGCAAGCTTATACCTGATCATAATGATATCTGGGGTGACAGCATCATCAGCTTTATACGTGACATGATTGTACTGTCGACTTTACCTGTAAAAAACTAATAACTGCTTGTACCACATATTCAACAGAGGAGATGTTGTCATGAGTGTACCAATATGCAAAAGAGGTTTGGGCTTGTGTCTTTCAGGTGGTGGTTTTCGTGCTTCGTTTTATCACATTGGTGTATTGATTCAAATGGCGGAGCTGGGTTTGTTACGCCATGTCGAAGTTATCTCCACGGTTTCTGGTGGCTCGATCGTAGGTGCAGCATATTATTTAAAAGTAAAACAATTACTGGAGCGTCGTCAGGATCAGGAAATATTTGATAGTGATTACCTCTCCCTGACCCACGAACTGGAGCAGGAATTTCTTGCTGCCGTGCAGAAAAACCTTCGTTTACGAACATTTGCTGACTATGTCAAAAACATCAAGATGGTAAAACCGAAGTATTCCCGCTCTGATGCCATAGCAGAGTTATATGAAGATCACATCTATCGTCGATACATCAAACCGGAAAGTAAATGGATTGCCATGCGTGAGCTGGTTATTAAACCCGATAACCAGGACATACATCCCTGCGATGAACAGCAGGGCAATCAAAAACGAATTAACAAGATTCCAGTCATTATTCTCAATGCCACCAGTTTAAATTCGGGGCATAACTGGTATTTTTCCAGCAGAAGTATGGGTGAAGTACCACCTCGCAATTTAATTTTCAAGGATATAGATAAACGCGATCGTTATCGGCGCATCCGTTATAACGACATCCAGGGTGACAAACGTAATTTCCCGTTGGGCAGCGCCGTCGCAGCTTCAGCGGGTGTGCCAGGTGTCTTCCCGCCCATGGCGGTTTCAAATATGTATCCCGGTCGTCGTGTGCAACTGGTTGATGGCGGCGTATTCGATAACCAGGGCGTATCCGGTGCACTTGATCCTGTACATACTTGTAAATATCTGGTGGTAAGTGATGCGTCCGGTCAAAGTGACGCAATCGATAATCCGGATACTGCGGTGATAAATGTGCTTGGGATCACCAACAGTATTATGATGGGCCGTATCCGGGAGGAAATTGTTAACGGCCTGCATGAATGCTCTCAGAATGCTGAAACGCATACCGACAAGATAGCCTACTTCCACCTTACACGCGGGCTTTTTGCAAAGAACATTGATGCCATTAAGCAGGAAGCAAGCGCAGAATCGGACAATGCACAACGCTTGTATATCAAATCATCCTTATCAGACTTTGGTGTACATGAGGAGATGCAAACAGCACTGGCCCGTATTCGTACCGACCTGGATTCCTTTACCGATGTGGAAGCCGGTTGTCTGATTGCAGATGGTTATTTAATGTCGCGCCAGTCACTTGAGGAATTAAAAACTGCCATACCGGACAATACTCCCCATGATAATGACAATGCTGAAAAACCGAACAACTGGGTTTACACAAAATATGTCGAGCATCTGAAAAATAATA
>JBFHPZ010000505.1:0-2262 GCA_041592495.1 Gammaproteobacteria bacterium
AACAAATGTATATTGATGCACTTAAGCTCGATGATTATGCAATGTATGATTATGTAAACGTTGACGGCGGAAGTGTGAATTTTTATTCAGCCTATTATGAATCACAAAGAAAGGGTGCGTCTGCGCATTCTCCTCGTGCCTGTATCCCCGGAGGTGGCTGGCGTATTACCAGTCTTGATCAAGTACCGATTGAGCATACAGCTATTAATGGTGTGCCTCTCAGGGTTAATCGTTTGGTAATTTCCATGGGCGAAACCAGGCAATTAGTATACTACTGGTTTCAGCAACGTGGTCGTATTATTACCAATGAATATCTTGTTAAATGGTACATATTCTGGGACGCCATGACTAAAAATCGTACTGATGGCGCTTTAGTGCGATTAACAACAATTATCAATAGAAATGATTCAATGGAAGAAGCGGATAAACGTTTGTCTGATTTTGCGGTGGATATTTCACCGATGCTTTCTGACTACATACCTGATTAATCAGCGATTACATGCAGTATCTTTTCACTTTCTTTATATCACTCGTCGTGAGCATGTTGCTGGTGCCTCCGTTAATACGGTTGGCACCTGCAATAGGCGCTATCGATTTGCCTGATGCGCGCAAGGTGCATCAACAGGCAATTCCTCGTATCGGTGGTATAGCCATGATCATTGGTGCGGTGCTTCCTGTTGCGTTTTTGTTACCGCTCGATAATGAAGTGCTGGCGCTGTTGTTGGGCTTTGGTATTTTGCTGTTTTTCGGTATCTGGGACGACAGGGCCAATTTGCATTATCGCATCAAGTTTATTGGGCAGTTGCTTGCCGTACTGGTTGTTATTTTTCTTGGTGATGTGGTGGTGCGCGATCTTCCTTTTTTCAACACCCCCTTACCAGATTATATTGCTATACCTTTCACCATTTTTGCATTAGTGGGCATCACTAATGCTATTAATCTATCGGATGGCCTGGATGGTTTGGCCGGTGGTACAACCTTATTATCTTTTTGCATGATTGGCTTACTGGCATATAAATCATCCGGTTTCGAGCTGTTGTTGATTTGTATGGCTGTGGCAGGTTCCATTATTGGCTTTTTACGCCATAACACATATCCCGCTCGAATCTTTATGGGTGATACCGGCAGTCAGTTTCTGGGTTTTAGTGCGGGTGTGCTGGTTATTATGCTTTCACAGCAGGTGAATACGGCTATGAGCCCTGTTGTGCCATTGATTTTGCTGGGACTTCCTATTCTAGATACCATTGCGGTTATGGGGCAGCGTATCTACGAAGGAAAATCACCATTTACACCAGACAAGAATCATATCCATCATAAGTTATTGGCCGTCGGTTTTGATCATTATGAAGCCGTATTTGTTATTTATGTGGTGCAGACGATTCTGGTGGCCATGGCGTATTTCATGCGTTACGAAGATGATGCGCTGATTTTTACGATTTATTTAGCGTTTAGTGTAATTGTCTTGTATTTGTTTCACTATGCACGAAAAACCGGCTGGCGCGTGCACAAGAAGGGCGAAAACAACAGCAAATTTAAGAAAATGATCGTCTGGCTGTATAGCACTGGTATTCTTGAACGTGGTCCCATGGCGGTAATGAAGCTGGGCATTCCATTATTTTTTCTGGGATGCATGATTGCTGCGCAAGACATTGATATGGATATGCGATGGCTGAGCATTGGACTACTACTTGTCTGGCTGATGGCAATCTGGTTACATGAACAGGCCGGTAGTTTTGAAAGAATAGTCACCTATGTATTGTGCGTGGTTTCTGTTTACCTGATGGAAACTTCTATACCAAGTTATTTAGAATACATTGATATAGTGAATGTGTATTTTGTCTTGCTGGCTATTGCTTTTGCCATTAAGGTGCGTTTTTCCAGGGACAAGAGTTTTCAGATAACACCGCTGGATTTTCTGGTTGTTTTGCTTGTCATTGTCATTCCAAATCTGCAAGAATTTGCAATTCTTGATTTTGACATTGGCGAAGCTGCAGTGAAGTTGATTGTATTGTTTTACTGTACGGAAGCGGTGTTGAACGTTATTAAGAATAAAATGGATATTTTTCGGTTGGGTGTGCTGGCTTCACTTGTGGTAATAACAGTACGAGGCTTTTTGTGAGTTTGAGTGTATTCACCTCTCATCTAACTTTCTAACTTTTAGTTCCCTCCCCCCTTAAGGGGGAGAGGGTTAGGGTGGGGGGTGTAGGAGGCTCAATTAAATGCACAAAAAACACCCCCATCCCAACCTTCCCCCTTAAAGGG
>JBFHPZ010000506.1:0-2253 GCA_041592495.1 Gammaproteobacteria bacterium
ATCAAACGCTACGCTCAAACCTGCCTTTTGTAGAAGACCTGATCGTTAATGATTATCTCAATAACCTGGCACTACGACTGGTGTCGCAAAGCGATCAACCTAATATATCGTTTAAATTCTTTATCCTGAAAATCCCGAACATCAATGCTTTTGCTGGTCCGGATGGCTACATCGGCATACATACCGGGTTATTTATGGCGGCAAAAAATGAAAGTGAACTTGCCGGAGTGCTGGCACATGAAATATCCCATGTGACACAACGGCATCTTGCCAGGGCATTAACCGAGTCATCAACTTCTGCTGGAGCAGTTTTCGCGGCTATTCTTGCGGGTATTCTGGTTAGTGCACAAAATCCTGACGCGGGCGCAGCCATTATTTATGGCAGTACTGCAGCCATGATGCAATCCCAGATTAATTTCACACGACATAATGAATATGAGGCTGACCGAATAGCCATAGAAGTTTTGAGAAATGCAGGAATTAACCCACAAGGCATGGCTGACTTTTTTGAAACCCTGCTGGAGAAAACAGAATCCGACAACGTGTTAGCTCAAATGGAATATCTGCGTACCCACCCCCTCAGCTCAACACGCGTAGCCGAAGCCAAACATCGCCTTGTAACAAACGATCAATTATTACCTGATGACAGCCTGAATTTTCAACTCAGCAAGGCTCGGATTACCGTTGCAGTTACATCATCACTCGATCAGCTTATTAAGAATATTCGAGCTTTACCCAATGAACAACAGAATTTGGTCTCAAGCTATATGCTGGCAATCGCATTGATGGATGCTGGAAAATCCACGGAAGCATTACCTGTCCTGGTCAAGCTCAAGCAAACACATCAACATCCCTGGTTTGATCTCGCACTGGCCAAAGCCTATGTAAATACAGGCAACCAGGAAAAAGCGCTTGGCCTGTTAAGCCAGTTACAAGAACTGTATTCTAATTACCTGCCGGTCAATATAGCACTCGCCCAGTTACTGAATGACAATAAAAAATATGAGGATACAATTCAGTTACTTAAAAAATTTCTACAACACACCAAACACCCTGTTGTATATCAAACACTGGCTCAGGCTTATTATGCAAATGGTCAAGTAACACAGGCACTGGAGGCTACCAGTTACCAATATGAACTTGAGGGTTTGTTAAAACTGTCTGCACAACAAATTGAAAATGCATTAAAACAACAAAATCTGAATGAAATAACCCGCCAACGCCTGGAAAGCCGAAAACAAATCCTCATGCAGCAGCTTCAGCGTGAGAAAGAATACAGACATTAGAATTTGTTTATATTTTAATTATTAAACCTAGCTTACTCTTAGTAAATTTTTCTTGCCATGACAGCATGAATCTGTATGCTATAGTGCACTGATCCAATAAATAATAATTACAATTTAGTCCGTCTCTTTTGCAAGAAAGCCCTATTTTTCAGCAAGTAAATGACTGCCAATTAATTGGTATGTCTTAACACAACTGAAAAAAAAGAAACTTCAAATAAACGTGACTAAATACTATGATTGGTTCAGGTAACTTAAACCCACGCAAATGTATTGAGGAGTGAACTATGCGGTACACCGCAAAAGCCATTTCAACCGCAGCCTCGGTCGCTGCAGTTCTCGGCAGTCTTGCTTTATCAATTCCGGCAACAACCCTAGCGGATGCAGCCATGATTGAAGCAGGCAAACAGATTGCCTTCGACCGTAAAAAAGGTAACTGCCTTGCATGCCACATGATAGAAGGTGGATCACTGCCAGGTAATATTGGGCCACCATTAGTTAGCATGAAGGCTCGTTTTCCTGAAAAGGCAAAACTAATCGCCCAGATTACTGATTCACGCGTTAGCAACCCAAACACAATCATGCCTCCTTTTGGTCCCCATGAAGTTTTGTCCAAGAGCGAGATTGATAAGGTTGTTGAATTTATTTATTCGTTATAAAGATTTCTCAAGGTAGCTACATCATGAAGACAAATCGTAGAAGTTTTTTGAAAAGCAGTGCTGCAGCAAGCGTAGTAGGTGTTGCTGTTAGTGCTGGCTTATTAACCCCACGCACAATTTTTGCAGCCTGGCCTTAATGATCTGGTAATCGTACAGGTCGCTGCGTTCAGTCCGCTTCCAGCGGTCCTCGCCAGAGACCTTGTCGTGCCACTTTGCGGCCTCAGCCCATTCCGCATAGGTTTTTGCTTTGGCCATGCGGCGTTCTGCATCCCTGAGCGAGACAGGTTTCATCAGAATTTTCATAAATCGGG
>JBFHPZ010000507.1:0-2252 GCA_041592495.1 Gammaproteobacteria bacterium
CATAAGTGCTTTTCGCCCACACATTCACTGGCTGGCTATTAGAGTCAGTTAATTGTTGGCAGGCATCGGTAACCCAAGAACCAATAATGGCTGAGTTTTCTGAGCTGTTGTTGCAGCTTATGAGTGCGATAGATAAAAATAAAATTCCAATTTTGTGCATTTTAATTTTCCTGGCCCTAACAGTTTGTTAGACAGAATACCGTAAGTAGTATGATAGACAGAATTCTGCCTATCACAGTTTATTCGCCTGTATCTAACCGATAATAATCGTTAATCTTCCAACCGCGCAACTATAAATTCGCTGCAAATATTGCTAGAAGGCCTTTTGTCTTCAGGCTAAATTAATTTCCAGTTAAATGTGAGAGGCAATCTTGGTGGGAGGTATGTCGAAATTGAGAAAAGCAGCAAATGCAGCTATATTACTTGTACCTAATATGAACTGCACTTGAGACACTTTTCGGCCTGACAGTCATGAATAATCAATCACAACTGCCAGACCGACCATGTTTTAAGAATTAGTTAGCGACCAGGTGATTGATACTGCCTTTTTTATCCTGGATTTCTTCTGGCTGATTATAACCAGCAAAATTCTTGGCTTTGAGGAGTAAGGAATGGATGCTGTCATATTCCTCATCATCGGCTGTTACCATTTTTGAGCCACCGGTATAGCGTGTTCTCAGATTTTCCAGTGCTTTCTGTCCATCGTCTGACAATAATGCCTTACGGATTTTTTCTCTCAGCGCATCGGGTATGCGACTGCTGGCTGTGAAAGCCTGGTTTGGATAGGGCAAATGGGTGTGTATTGATTTGGTGTAAACATTTGCTTTGTCATAAATTTCGTGGTTCTTTTTTGGTAGTACACCGGCAACACACTCACCATTTTTAACGCCTTCAAACACGTGGTTCCAGCCTTTTACTTCCACATGTTGAGGTTGCTTGCTGTCATCCTTGAAATGACTCAGGAGATTGAGCGTACCAAAGTTTGGCACACCTGGTGCGCATACTTTCTGCCCAACCAGGTCTTCTACTTTGGTGATGTTCTTTTCATTTTTACTCACGATTACTCGCCATTGCAGCAAGTGGGGGATTTTTAAAATAGCGCGATGCTTGATGTTGTGGATGCGCCAGTCTACAAAATGGGGGCCATCGAATACCAGATCGTATTTCTCGGCGCGCATATCCTTGACGTATTCATCCCAGTCATTCTGTTGTCGATACACAAACTGCTGCCCGGTTTCTTTCGTTAGAAAGTCAGCGATGGGTTTGTAAACCTGGTAACCATGCTCGGCGTCTTCCCTTGGTGGTGCGGTAAACACATAGGCACTGAGAACGGTTTGGGGAACCAGTACGACCAAAGCGCCTAAAATCATACGTATTCTGGATGCGTTCATATATGTAAATCCCTGTTCTTTATCTGGTGACTTGATTTAACCTTGCTCGATATTGGGAGGTTAGAAGCAGGGTCAGATTGGCTCAATAGGAATTTTTCCTAGTTTGTTTGGAGGGTTGGTCTGGCGATATTCCGGGAAGCAAGTCAGGAATTATTCCTGTGAAATAAGATTCTGGGCTGGATTTTCTTGTTGCTCATTCGCAACCGCAGTGATTCGTTTTACTGTTTGTAGCACCACCTTCGGTTTTATGACCATCCCTTTTCCACCAGTCCAGGCCACCGATCAGTTCTTTTACGTGAAAGCCCAGTTTTGTCATATTGAACGCACCTTTGGTTGAAGCATTGCATCCAATGCCATCACAGTAGATAACCAGCAACGCTGTTTTGTCGAGCTGTGCTGTAGTTTCCTGGCTCATTTGACGATGCGGAATATTGATTGCTCCGGGGATGTGTTCTTTCTGGTAGGCCTCTGGTGAGCGGGCATCAATCACCAGGACATTTTCTCCTGACTCCAGGGCGAGATGTAAATCCCATGAGTCCGTTTCGTATGCGAGTTTATTTTCATAGTGCTTTAACTGTTCATCCATAACCTACACTCCCGGTTTTATATGACAAGAGTCTGCCTGGCAGACTCCTATCAATTCAATATTGATAACTGAAGATCATTCCCACTCAAGCTCAGTAAATACCTTCTGGGCATTACTGCCTGCGAGTGAATCAAAATTTAACAGGTATTGAAATTTAGATTGATCCAGTTTGCCAATCTCGCTGATATCCTTGCCTTCGTCCATAAAATCGGCCACTGACTGTCGCACAAATTTTAAATAATCATAGGTATCGGCATTGGCTTTATCCAGAGTGG
>JBFHPZ010000508.1:0-2249 GCA_041592495.1 Gammaproteobacteria bacterium
CACATTACCAATTTGGGGCTCTTCGTTGAGATAATAACGAATAATCTCCGGCACATAGGAATAGACCACCTTGTCATCAGCAACACCTGCACCCGGCGCATTGGCCAGCGCAACATTGCCCGCTTTCCATGCACGCATTAAACCGGGCACGCCCAATGTCGATTCCGGATTAAATACTTCAGGGTCCAGGAACATATCATCGATACGACGATAAATAACATCTACCCGAGATAAACCATCCACTGTTCGCATATAAACACAGTCATCCTTGCCCACGACAAGGTCACGGCCTTCGACCAGTTCCGCACCCATTTGTTGTGCTAAATAGGAATGCTCGAAATAAGCGGAGTTATAAATTCCGGGTGTCATTACAACAATTTCCGGTCGTTCGATTTTGCGGGGCGACAGGGCAGCCAGCATGTCATAGAGTTGTGATGGATAATCATCCACTGGCAAAATATTTACACTTTCGAATAGCTCTGGAAAAACTCGCTTCATAACAAGACGATTTTCCAGCATATATGATACGCCGGAAGGTACACGCAGGTTATCTTCCAGTACATACATGACGCCATCCTTGTCACGCACCAGATCGGAACCACAAATATGCGCCCAGATTCGACCCGGCGGATCTATGCCAATACATTGCTTACGGAAGTTAACAGAATCTTTTAACAGGCTGGCGGGGAAGACACCATCTTTGACAATATTTTGGTCATGGTAGAGATCATCAATAAAATGATTCAAGGCAAGTACACGCTGCTTCAAACCTTTTTCGATTCTTAACCATTCCGACTTTGGAATCACGCGGGGAATAATATCAAATGGCCAGGCGCGATCAATGGAACCCTCTTCTTCGGTATATACTGTAAAAGTAATACCCATGATCTGGATAGCCATGTCGGCAGCGGATTTATATTCCTCGATTTCCTTATCCTTGAGATTTCGCAAATACTCACACAAAGCGGCAGATGCGTATCGCGGCTTGCCGGCAACACGGATCAGTTCATCATAAAAACCTTTTACTTTATAACTGCCCCAGCGTATAGCCATAAGTTATTTTTAACCGAATTTTGTTTGGGATGCCTTTACAGTAACCAAATTTCAATAATAAGTAAAATGATCAGGACGGTGCGGTAATAATTTTATGTACAAAAGACAGTTTGTTAATAACCGTCTCAGACAACACAAACGGGTAAGCATCCGCCAACCCCATGCTACGATTCATTTCATTCAAGGCAACGGAAAGCTTTCTCCATTCATCAACTAACTGTTCAATGGATAGCGACGCCAGGTAATGCTTATCGAAGCGTTGGCCACTTATTGCATTAGTCGTGCCATTCACATCGAAACCAAAATCACTTGCGGTCTCCAGGGTATCAATCATGTGCAGGTAATGTGCCCAGCATTCCGCCCAGTCTTCCCAGGGATGCGCACTGGCATACGCACTTACCCAGCTTGTTTGCCAGCCAACAATGGGGCCGTTATTGTAATAGGCCTGCAATGCGGTTTCATAATCTGTTCGCTCATCTCCAAACAGTACCCGAAACTCATCAATAGCGATAGAATTACGCAGCAAACGATCCCAGTAATAGTGCCCTGATTCATGGCGCAAATGCCCCAATAAAGTGCGGTAACGTTCCTGCATCCGGGTGCGCATCTCTTCACGCAGCACCGGATCCGCTTCTTCAATATTCAGGGTAATGACACCACCAATGTGCCCGGTCATGATGTGATCACGCTCCGGCAGAATATTTACAAATTCCGAGTAATGGGAATGATCTTCCATTAACCGAAACGATAAACCGTTTTCCTCATCAATTGATTTATCAATCACTGGCAATCCCAACCAGAACAGGCTGTACAGCAAACGTCGTTTCGCACGCTCAATGCGACTCCAGCGCTTAACATTTTCAGGAATACTTAAATCCGGAATGATTTCGGAAAGCCTACAGGAAACACAAAAAGAACTGGAATCATTCTCGGCAATCATCCAGTTACAACCCGTGTTCTGTTCGTAGTTCTGACATTTACGATACAGACGATTAGTATCCAGGGATTGCCAGTGATTATTTGCAACCGATTCCAGCGCACTTAATAGGCCTTCATCAGGCAAAAAGCCCAGCTCACGAAAACATTTCTGACAGCTTGTGTTTTCAAAATGTAAACGGTTACCGCACTGGCAATATGAGGTTTTCATGATTTGCTTTTTTTATCAACATGAATCATCAGAGTATAGTTAAGAGATG
>JBFHPZ010000509.1:0-2249 GCA_041592495.1 Gammaproteobacteria bacterium
GCCGATTACATGGCAATAATTTAAAAACGCCATTTCAGCCCTTCCGCTCTTATAATTTAATGAATTATATTGATGATCATCTAATACAGATTCTCTCTTTTAGTATGTAATTAAATAACTCAGTCAGGCTTAATCCATTACCAGGCTGTCCCGGCAAGGAACATAAAGGATGAACGGTTATGAAAACTATCCGCATTCATTATCACTTCCGCTTATACACACTATTAATCCTTGGCAGCCTGTTATCCAGTCCCTTTGCCATGGGTGAAACGGAATTGATTCCTTTAACCGGTTACCGCCTGAGCGGCGAATTTGCCGATATTTCGACCGGTGCACGAATAGATATCGATGATGCAAAAAGCTATGGCTTTATTCTTAATATTGATGAAAGACCGGGTGCAGCCTACGAATTCCTGTATAGCCACCAGTCGAGCAAGCTCAGATCAGGAATCTATACACCCAGTAATGTATTGTTTGATATTGATATCGATTACATCCATATGGGTGGCATCCTGCTAAAACCGGTGAATGAGTACACGCAAGGATTTTTTGGCGCCACCATCGGCATAACACATTTCTCCCCGAACCTCTCGGGATACACCTCGGAATCCGTGGTCTCATTCAGCCTCACCGGTGGCTATAAATACACTTTGAGCCGACATCTGGGTTTGAGACTGGATATTCGCGCTTATGGTGCATCGGTAAACAGTAATACCGCTGTTTTCTGTTCGAACGGATCTTGCAGCATTCGTTTCAGTGGTGATCTGTTTACCCAGTTTGAGGCTAATGCAGGACTTGTTATTCGTTTTTGATACATACGGACCGACAGCACTGTGCTGTTTCCATTTGCTTTATGTTTAATTATTAGCCCTTAACTCATCCTTTTTATCTTGTACTTGGCCTTCTCTATAGGCGTCAATAACACCAATCAACCAGCAAATAATAAATACATAAGTTGCTACGTCGAGCAGCACAGCTTCGGTCCCAGTTGGTTGTTGCGATACTAATTCTGTTATTGAAACCACATCCAGTGGCACATTACCACTCTGGATCCCGTCAGTTATTTGTAAAGCGATCTCAATCGACTTTGAAACCAGATAACTAATAACGACTAATGCAACACCTGCTAAAACGGCACCGGTCAAATATTTCTTTAAGAAGATATGTCCTACTCCAGGAAACACAAAAGCAGAAAACAAAGCAGCTTTCGTAGATTTCTTCATTGTGATAATTACCTTTCAAAACACTTCGGAGTATTTAGTTCCCATTTAATCCTGATAAAGCTGTATTTCTCTATCATTATCTATCAGGATTTCATAAGCAGACTCTCAATCAAAACTTACCAGATTAATCACCTGGATGGTTTATCCACTCAAGCGCATCACCTTCTTTTTTAAAAACCCGGGTTTCCTTATTCGCATTCGGTGAAAAACTGCGATAAACCTGATACATACGCGCCAGACCGAATGCCAGGTTTGAATTGACTATGATAGCCAGTTTTGTTTTAACATCTTCACGATCGGCGGTTGATGCTATTTCACCCATCTTTTTTATACCATCAACGGTGAGCCTGACATCACTTGTCTTACTAAAGTCTGCTATTTCGTTATAGGGAATATACCGGGGAAGCGTTTTGATATTGTTCAGATAATCCTGATACACCTGGATCATTTCGCCATCAGTGAGCCTACCAGTCCATGTAGTAACAATAAGCCTATTAGTTTCATCTATCTGATGCTCTACCGGCATAATTATTCCTTGTCACAGGAGTGTTAACATTCTATTTAATGACAGATTTATTTTTTCAATACCGGGTGCAATAAATACAGATGCCGTTAAGTCACGACAACACCCGGTATGAAGAACTAAAAATAGAAAGCCCGAACTAGAATTGCCCCTGTTGGCATATTTCTGCGAACATTCCGTTGGTCAGCTTTTTCAAATCGACTGGTTTCAGTTCGATTTCCAGCCCCCTGCGGCCTGCGCTTACATAAATGGTTGAAAAGTTTTCTGCATAGGAATCGATTATTGTCTTGAGTTTTTTCTTTTGTCCCAGAGGGCTAACCCCACCTAATACATAACCGGTTGATCGCTCCACATCGGCTGCCACTGCCATATTTGCCTTTTTAGCACCGGCAGCTTTTGCAATCATCTTCAAACTCAGCATTGATGATACTGGCACTACACCTACAACCAGTTCTTTATTATCAAGACTTACAACCAGTGTTTTGAAAACACGAGCTTCAGGC
>JBFHPZ010000510.1:0-2242 GCA_041592495.1 Gammaproteobacteria bacterium
ACTGGTTATCACCGTATTCCTAGCTATTAAAATTAGCCATAGTGTTGTGGATCCAATTCAAAAACTAACACATGCCGTCAAACTGATTGCACAAGGCGATTTACACACACGCATCACGATTGATTCGGGCGGTGAAATCGGCTCCCTGGAAGAAGGCGTTAACCAGATGGCTGAAGAAATCCAGATCGTACGTGAAAACCTGGAGATTCAGATTGGCAAGGCCACCGCCAAACTGAAAAAGACACTGGATGAACTCGAAATCCAGAATATTGAACTGGACCTTGCACGTAATCATGCCTTGTCAGCCAGCCGCATCAAGTCAGAATTCCTGGCGAACATGAGCCATGAAATAAGAACCCCCATGAACGGTGTTCTTGGTTTCACTGACCTTTTGTATAAAACTCAACTGAATTCCCAGCAAAAGGATCTCATTGACACGATTCGGACCTCGGCAAGTAACTTACTTACTATCATCAACGACATCCTCGACTTTTCAAAAATCGAATCAGGCAAACTTGAAATTGACAGAATCGAGTTTAGCCTTATTGAACTGATGGACGACATTATTTCCATGTTCGCCCCTATGGCGTACAAAAATAATCTTGAATTAATTTATCATTCCTATCCTGGCATGCCGGATCGTGTCATCAGCGACCCTTCCAGAATTCGCCAGATACTGGTTAACCTCATTGGTAATGCCATCAAGTTTACATCTCATGGCCATGTCATTATCAGAATCATTTCCTTGGAGGAAACCAGCAACACCACCACACTTAAATTTACCGTGGCGGATACCGGCATTGGCATGGATGATAAAAATAAAAAACGCCTGTTTACAGCTTTCACACAGGGGGACACATCGATAAGTCGCAAGTTTGGCGGCACCGGCCTGGGACTTGTTATATCCAAAAAACTGGCTGAACTGATGAATGGTGAAATCGGTTTCGAAAGCACGATAAATAAAGGTTCGACATTCTGGTTCTCTATTGTGCTGGAGAAAAGTCGCAAATCCTCATTGATTCATCACACACATTCGAGTTGTACAGTACTCTTGTACGAGCCCATGTCGCTACATCGCATTGCCATACGCAATATCCTGCAACGAATGGGAATAAATGCCGTGGAGACCGGCAGACTGGATAAGATTGACGATCTGATTAAACAGAACCATTCCATTGGCGCCATTATCGTCGGCATCAGTAGAAACGATGTGCAGAATAATCATTTAATTAAAAATCTGGCTACTTGCCTTAATACCAATGGCCTGCCGTATCTTGTTTTGGTCAGTTCATTTGACAACAATGACATTGATAACCTGAATAAAGCAGGTATTCAAAATGTTTTATTTAGATGCACACGGCAAAACATTATCATGCAATACATCTCTGAACTACCGCATATCGAACCTGGTATTGAAATTCAGCATTTACCAACCGAGCCCATTAACAAAAATTCGCCTAACCTTGGCAACTGGCAAAACCTGAAGATTCTGGTTGTTGACGATAATGCAATCAATGTTAAATTGAATCGTTCGCTGCTTGAAAATCGTGGTATCAATGTAGCATCTGCCAGCGATGGCGAGCAGGCACTCCAACTCTGCAAGAGCAATTTTTATGATCTTATTTTAATGGATTTACATATGCCAAAAATGGATGGTTTTATAGCCACCCAGGCTATCAGAAAACTACCAGGGTACTGCAAAACCGTTCCTATTATTGCTCTAACGGCTAATATCTTAGTGGACGAACAGAAACGTGCTTTGACAATCGGTATGAATGACATACTGGTTAAGCCAATAACTGAAACGCATTTATATAAGACTTTGGCCAAATGGATACCCAATGCGCCTGTTATTGAAGAGAAAACTGTTGTTAAGACTATCCAAAATCCAGTATTGCAACCTGTTTTTGATGAAACGGAAGCTGTCGAGCGTGCAGGCGGGAACAAAAAACTGGCCATGGAATTATTAACCATGCTGCATAAAGAGTTGCCGGAACACAGACAAAAAATTCAGATTGCAAAAGAAGCAGATAACCTGGCAGATCTTAAACAACACACCCATAAGCTGCATGGCGCAACCAGCTATTGCGGCGTACCCTTATTACGACTTGCAGCAAAACATCTGGAAACTGTTATTGACAATAAAGATATGGCCAATCTTGACGAGAGTTACACTGACCTGCTGGCAGCAATCGACTCGCTAAGCACCTATTGCACAGAGCATTTCCAGACCTCGAATTAA
>JBFHPZ010000511.1:0-2238 GCA_041592495.1 Gammaproteobacteria bacterium
CACTGATCCTAAGTTTCAACAGAAGCTGTGCAGCTTCTCGTAAAGTTGTTTCGGGCTTTACCGTGGCAACATTCTTTGTCATAAAATCACTAATCAACAAGTTTTCTGCATGACGTAATTGGGCATGCTTTTGAGCTGATTGATTAATCTGCATAAGATCCTCCAGTGTTACGTCTATATAAGAATCCATCTCCTTAAGAGCATTTTGAAAATCTTCTCGACGTATTTCAGGCTTGTATTGATCGTTCATCTGGGTTGTTGTCCCTGTATTTTGTTCAAGCGGCCCTGGCATGATTGACGGATGATGCTTCATCAATTTCAGGAGCAACACGTTGCCAGGAGTTCTCATTTAGGTACACTTCGTACTTGGACCACTGTGCAAATTCTTCACGACTCATAGTGCCGCTGCTACGCCGTCCTTTACCTGCAACGACCTTATATATAATTTGATCACGGTCCGGGCGTGGGTCATTTGACTCATCAACTACCTGCCGCACAGCCCAATTACTACCGTATTCTCCATTACTGTAGCAATGACCAAGCTTAATATGATCCACTGATATTTGTACATTAATACGACTACGTGCAAGTTGATAAATTTTTTCCAGATCAGTGTGACTCACGTCGACATACAGATTCATTTGCTGTAATGCATGTTCCAGATCTTCTTTACTTAAACTGTCCTCAGCCGGCTTATCTGTGTCAGCAGTCTTACGACCATACTGCATCAATACTGCCGGATAACGACGCCAGTGAAAAAGGAAATTAAAAACAATGGCAACTATAAAAATCACAACCACATTTATTAATACCGGTGTAAACAAATACTGATAACCCAGGGAGTGCACACCGGAACCGGCCATAACCGCCGTTAGTGCTGTAGCGCCTCCCGGTGGATGAATGCAGCGTAAGTAATACATAGCAGTAATTGCCAGGCCAACTGCAGTGGCGGCAGCGATAAATAGGTCAGGAATCAATACATAACAACTAACCCCAATCACAGCCGAAACCATGTGGCCACAACCCAGGGCCCAGGGTTGGGAGAGGGGACCGTGAGGTACCGCAAATACCAACACCGCTGAAGCCCCCATCGAGGCAACTATCAGACCGGCGTCGGCATTACCGACAAATTGCCGGGTGATCATTAGAATCAGAAGAATCCCAATAAACCCCCCCATGCCAGAAATGATTTTTTCCCGGTGACTGGTTTTATTACTACTGAAACCGATGAAACTATTAAATGCCAGGATCGCTTTATTCATACCAAGTCTTTTATATTAAGTGACTACTGTTTACTTTTTGCCTAATGGACCGAACTCTCAGCCGGTGCTCCAGGCGCGTGGACGCTGCATACCGGCGATCTTGCAAGCCTGTTTTACATAACCATAGGGAAAAAGATTGAATATATGCTGCTTGGCCCCTTTTTTATCGAAACCATGAACATCGACCAAATACTGAACAACATGCCGTACATCTGGTGCGACCTTGTGTTCTTGCCAATATTCCCGCATAAAACAAAGAATGGACCAATACTGGTCAGAAAGCTCAAGGCTTTCTTCCTCGGCCAGCACCTTGGCAAAATGCTCATTCCAGTCTTCCGGTGCAACCAGATAACCTTCAATGTCACGCACATATTGGGTTTGAATATTCATAGCTCGCCCTCGTCTATATAAGTCTTTACTACTATATAGTTTGGAATTGATACTAGTAAAACGATATTTTTCAGTATCTAATATCGATATATTCGATATGTTTTAGCCAATTACACGGGAATTTAGAAGTAGATATATAAAAAGAGGGGCTCTATACAGGTTAAAAATTCCCCAGAGTCTATCCATCCAACCTGCGTGTTTTATCCAAGTGAAATGATAATGCGGTAATCAGGCGCCGGGACTGGATTGTTACGTGAACTGCTGTGACTCACCGTTTAATTCAATCCCTGACAAGACGAACCAATAAGCCCAGAGTTAGAGGTAAATTCAAAAATCACGAATAGCGTCTATAATCAGTTTTGTTTATAAGCATAAAAAATTGTCATTTATGTCCACTGGATATGTCCACTGGATTTGACAGATAACTGATCGTCTTTTTCGCAAGTCTTAACTTTCTCTTTGGCTTGCTTTGTTGGTGTACGGCTCAAACACCGCACTATACCGGAAGGCCGTAAGACCAATATGGATTTTCATAATAAGAGGCTATATGGGAAAGTATGCCGTTCTTTGTCTTGATGAAATGCGG
>JBFHPZ010000512.1:0-2237 GCA_041592495.1 Gammaproteobacteria bacterium
CCCTATATTCTAGGTGTATCCGGCGGAGCTGCGGTGATGGCTTTGCTTAGTATGTTTCTGGGACTCGGTGGCGCCTGGATTTCCGGCAGTGCTTTTGTCGGTGCGTTGATTTCCATGGTGCTGGTGTTTGGCCTCGCCCATGGCAGGGGTAACTGGAGTCCCACCCGTTTATTGCTCACCGGTGTTGTCATCGCCGCCGGCTGGGGTGCATTGATTAATTTTATTTTATCCATCAGCCCGGAAAAACCCCTGCGTGGCATGTTGTTCTGGCTGATGGGCGATATCAGTAATGTATCGGCAAACATTAGTGGATTACTGGTGTTAACCATTGCGTTGTTAATCAGTTTTGTTCTGGCACGTTCATTAAATATTCTGGCACGGGGCGATCTGCAAGCCAGTGCCCTGGGCGTCAATGTGCAACCCTTACGCACTAGTTTATTTATACTGGCATCGCTGCTCACCGCCGTTGCCGTCACCCAGGCTGGCAGTGTGGGTTTCGTTGGATTGATTGTGCCCCACATGATTCGATTGATTGCGGGCAGTGATCATCGCACCCTGTTACCGGCATCCGTATTGCTCGGTGGCAGCCTGTTATTAATTTCCGACACACTGGCTCGCACTATCATTGCACCACAACAATTACCGGTGGGTGTAATTACTGCGTTTATCGGCGTGCCGTTTTTCCTGTTCCTGCTTAATCGAAACTTTGGTCGGCACATCACATCATGATGTTACGCAGCGAACAACTCAGCATTAGCATTGGCGGCAAACAGGTTTGCAATGCACTTAATCTCAATATTGAGGCTGGTCAGGTGTGGGGAGTTCTGGGTCGCAACGGCATTGGTAAAACCACCTTGCTGCATACCCTCGCAGGATTGCGCGCTGCCGATAACGGTGACATTTATTTAAACAGCAACAATATTCAGCGACTCTCACGTAAACACATCGCACAACATATTGGTTTGTTGTTGCAACATCATGAAGACAGTTTTCCCGCCAGCGTACTGGAAACGGTTATCAGTGGTCGTCATCCACACATCAGTCAATGGCGCTGGGAAAATGAAACTGATCATGAGATTGCCTTGCAGGCATTGCAATCGGTTGCATTGCAGGATCTGGCTGCACGTCCGGTGAATCAGTTATCCGGTGGTGAACGCCAGCGTGTCGCTATCGCCGGTTTGCTGACGCAGAAACCGGATATTTATTTACTGGATGAACCTAACAGTCATCTCGATCTGAATTATCAAATCCAGATTCTGAATCATTTTTCACAACTGGCCCGTGAACAACACAACACCATCATCATGAGCCTGCATGACATTAATCTGGCGGCGCGTTATTGCGATCATTTACTGTTGTTACTGGGTGATGGTGAATGCTTGCAAGGATCAACAAACACACTTCTCAACACCGAAAACCTGCAGCGTTTGTTTCAACATCCATTACAGGAAATTAACGGACCTGCCGGTAAAATTTTTATTCCGCAATAAAAATGCCCCGACTCTGGAGCCGGGGCAAAATTACAACAAAGAGAACTGTGTTTTTACAAGCCAGGTGTAAAACTAAAATCAAATGCACCTGTCCAGTCCACGCCATTTGGATATACCGTAGTCAGATATTGTGCAGAGTGGATGGAAGTGCTACGCCAGTCCGTAGGCTCAGTTCCCTGATTGGCTTCCTGTCCTGGAAAGGTGTTGATAAAGTCATACACCTTGTTCAGTAAATCGTTGCAGTCATCACCAACATTGGCGCACTGTGTGCCGGTGAAGTAAGCAGGATCAAGCGCCAGTTCAGTGACGATTAAATCCAGTGATGGATTAAACGGAAGTATCCAAGTACCACCGGTGGCCGGCGTGGTTCTGGCACCGCGATATTCGGATGAAGTTACTGTTTTGTTAATGTAATCCCAGTCCATATCGTATTCAAAATAATACACATCGCGCTTGGTCAGCAAATAATGGCCCAGTGTATTGCCGGTAAAAATGTTAACAGGCAATGGGAATGACATGTCTTGCAATTCAGCAATCGCTGCTCCATTACCAAAACCATCGGCCACACTATAGAGTTGTACAGCAGGCACCTCAGTAATACCACTCAATGGCAGGAACTGGGCTTTCATTTCAATCATGCCCTGTGCTTCAAATACTTTATCCAGCGCATTGGCGGTCAGGTCTTTGGTTAATTTGATGCGGAAACCTTCGGCCCAGTGATTGCCTGCATCAAATTGCAGGAACATA
>JBFHPZ010000513.1:0-2234 GCA_041592495.1 Gammaproteobacteria bacterium
AATACACTTTCTTTAACAACTGCATTAATTTGCTTTCGGCTTCTTCATGACCGTCGCCACTATGCACTTTCATTAACATGCTGGCCAAAACCGGAATCACGGTTAATGACAACAACAATGATCCCAACAGGGCAAAAGTGATCGTGATGGCCAATGGTGTAAACATTTTGCCTTCCAGTCCGGTAAGACTGAACAGGGGCAAAAATACCGCGACAATAATCAGTACGCCGGAAATAACCGGTACAGATACTTCCATAACGGCACGATAAACCAGATGCAATCGACTCACACCGGAAGGCGCCTTGCTGAACTGGGACTGAATATTCTCCACCACCACCACAGCGGCATCCACCAGGATACCGATGGCAATTGCCAAACCGCCAAGCGACATGAGGTTGGCTGAAACGCCAAAGGTATGCATCATGATAAAAGTAAACAGCACGGATAGAGGCAGAATCACCGCTACGGTTAATGCACTGCGTATGTCACCCAGCATGATGATCAACACCAGCAACACCAGAACAACCGCTTCTGCCAGTGCTTTTTCCACTGTCCAAACCGCTTTGGTAATTAACTGAGTGCGATCATAAAATGCCTCGATAGAAACATCTTTTGGTAACATCTTTTTCAGTTCTTCAATTGCTGCCTTGCTTCCTTCAACAGCACGTAAACTGTTGGCACCCTTTCTTAACAATACAAGTCCTGTGACAACTTCACCGTCACCATTGGATGTAACACCACCATAACGTGTCATACTGCCAATCCTGACCTCGGCAACATCTTTTATATGGATAGGCACACCAAGATGGGTGCGCACAGTGATATTGCGAATATCATCAATGTTCTGCAACTTACCCAGGGTTCTCACAAGTAACACTGCATTATTGTGATTAATACGATCACCACCGGCATTCCTGTTATTACGTGACAGGGCAGCATCCACTTCATCAATGGTCAGACCATATTTAACCAGTGCATCCGGCTTAACAACCACTTCATAACTGCGGACTTCACCACCCAGCGAGTTCACATCAGCAACACCATCTACTTTCCGAAGATGCGGACGAATAATCCAGTCCTGCATGCTGCGTAATTCCTGGTTGCTGTAGTTATCACCTTTAACCCGGTACATGTAAATTTCACCCAGAGGCGTTGTCACTGGCGACAACCCTCCTTCGACACCTTCCGGTAGAGAATCCCATACCTGGTTAAGACGCTCGGACACCAGTTGTCGTGCCAGATAGATATCGGTTCCATTTTCAAAATCGATAACAACAACACTCAGCGCATACTTGGTTGTAGAACGCAAAATGGTTTGCCCAGGAATGCCTTGCATTTCCATTTCAACAGGAAAGGTAATACGTTGTTCAACTTCGCTCGGGGACATACCCGGCGCCTTGATAATAACTTGTACCTGGGGAGATGAAATATCGGGGAAGGCATCAATGGGTAAATTTTTAAATGCAAACACGCCCGCAACTGCAATGGCAGCCGTAATTAGCAAAATCATGAGTCGTTGGGTTAGTGCTACGCGAATCAATGCGGATATCATATTAATTAACTCCCTTCATTGTTTGTTCAGTTGCACTATTGTCCACAGAGACAAGTGTGATACCGGCTGCTAAACGCAAATCCGCAAGCTCGCGCCAGGACTGTGCTAACAATTCGTAATAACGTAATTGCGCTGAAAAATAGGTGTTGTGAGCATCCAGCAGTGTCAGCATGTTCAACTCACCACTAAGGAACCCTCTGCTGGTTAATTCCAGCATTTTCGATGATGGCAACAACACCTTGTCCTTATGATGCTGTGCCTGTTCAATCAAATGATTTAGATGGGTATGGCTTTGTTTTAAACGCATCTCCAGTTCACGCTTATCTTTCTGTAACTGGATATTTTGTTGGCCTGCATTATATTTAGCCCTGCTCAGTTCCTTGCTACCACTACTCCACAATGGAATTTGCACATTGAACATCACGGCATAAACATCTTCACGGCCCTGGGTAAACGAGTCACGGGAACGACTGATACTGATTTCCGGATCATCCAGCAGACTGGATTTAACCAGATCAACTTCTTCACGTGCCGCTGTCAACTTTTGTTGCCCAGACATCAGACGCACATGATTGCTTTGTCGTTGCAACAAATCACTCAGCGGCCACACCTGTTTCATTTGCGCCAGTGAATCCATATCGGTAACGGCAGCAACATCAATATTCAATAACCTGGCAAAATA
>JBFHPZ010000514.1:0-2232 GCA_041592495.1 Gammaproteobacteria bacterium
ATCAATTTCTCTGCCGCCTGCATCTCGCCCTCCGCATGTATGACCTTGGCGCGTCGTGTACGTTCCGCTTCGGCCTGTTTGGCAATCGCACGTATCATGCTCTCATCAAGATCAACATGTTTAATTTCAACATTGCTCACCTTGATACCCCAGGTGTCGGTTTGT
The DNA here is from genome assembly GCA_041592495.1 of Gammaproteobacteria bacterium. Taxonomy (GTDB): domain Bacteria; phylum Pseudomonadota; class Gammaproteobacteria; order SZUA-229; family SZUA-229; genus JBFHPZ01. The sequence continues at coordinate 166 of JBFHPZ010000514.1, forward strand.
TGATCCAGCACACTCTGTATATCCGTATTGAGGCGTTCCCGTTCCGCCAGCATTTCATCCAGCTCATGTTGACCCAGTACCGAACGCAAGGTCGTCTGCGCCAGCTGACTGGTTGCCTCAAAAAAGTTCTCTACCTGAATGATGGCTTTTTCCGGGTCAATGACACGAAAGTACACCACTGCATTCACATGCACTGACACATTATCCCGCGAAATAACATCCTGGGTTGGCACATCCATAACGACGGTTCGTAAATCAACCCTGACCATTTGCTGGATGAAAGGTACAATGATAATAAACCCCGGTCCCTTTACCTTCCAGAAACGTCCGAGAAGAAAAACAACACCACGCTCATATTCGCGCAGGATTCGTATTGCACTGAAAAAAAACAGCAGGATCACTGCAATCAATATGTAGAAAGCATAAGCTGTCATAACTCTTACTCCTGTTTTGATGGCGCCAGAGGCTCAACGTGTAACATCAAGCCATTAATGCCAATAACCTTTACATGTTGTCCTTTACGCAAAGGCGTATCGCAGAGTGCATTCCAGTTTTCACTATGAATATTTACCCTGCCCTTGTGTTCAAAGTCATCGATCACAACAGCTTCACTGCCAAGCAATTCCTCCAACCCACTCACAACCGGTCGTCGCCGTGCGTTCATTGCCATTCCTACAATAAACACAAACAACACCACGCTGAGGACAGCAAACGTGGCAATCACCGATATATCGATACCAAATCCGGGGGCTTCCGTATCCATTAAAATGATTGACCCCATCACGAATGAAACAACACCGCCGATACCGAGAATGCCAAAGCTTGGCTGAAAGGCTTCACCCACCATCAGGGCAACGCCCAGTAGAATGAGCCCCATGCCGGCATAGTTAATGGGTAACAACTGGAATGAATACAAGGCGAGTAACAAACAAATAGCGCCTATGGTCCCGGGAGCAATAGCGCCCGGATTAGAGAACTCGAATATCAAACCATAAATGCCGACCAGCATCAGGATGTAGGCCACATTGGGATTGGTAATCACACTGAGTAAACGACTGCGCCAGTCCGGGTTAATTTGCTGCACGCTTAAACCCGATGTTTTTAAAATGTGCTTTTCTCCCAGCACCAGCACTTCACGACCATCAATTTGTTTTAACAAATCTGATAAATCCGTCGCGACGATATCAATCACATTTTGTTTTAAAGCATCACTGGCAGGCAGACTGGCGGCTTCTCGCACAGCTTTTTCAGCCCACTCCTGGTTGCGTCCACGGAGCTGTGCCAGTCCCCGAATATAGGCAACTGCATCGTTAATAACTTTGCGTTCCATGGCGCTCATTTTTTCAGCCGGTGTTGGCTTGTTGGTATTCTCTTTATCCTTGTCAGGATCTTTTTTATCCGGTGGAGAAATACCACCGATACTAACCGGTGTTGCAGCACCAAGGTTGGTGCCGGGGGACATTGCGGCTATATGACTCGCATAGAGAATATAAGTACCCGCACTGGCTGCGCGTGCTCCTGTTGGCGAAACATACACGGCTACGGGAACAGATGAATTGGTAATGTTTTTGATAATGCCGCGCATGGCCGTATCCAGACCACCGGGGGTATCCATGACGATGACAACCAGCTCAGCGTGCTGAAGCGTAGCTGTTTCCAGCGAGCGTTCAACATAATCATCCGTTGCCGGACCGATGACATCCTCAATGGTTAATTGAATGACAGGTTTGGTGACATCATTCGCCGACACAAACGTCACTATGACGCCGGACATAAATAGTACGAACAAGAAGAATAGTCGCAGCAATCTGATCATAATGCTTATATCCCTGTATCACTATGAAGCCGGTTTCACCAGATAAAAACTGATTCACCCTTAAATACGGCAACGATGTAATCAATATACTGCGATCCAGGCAATTAAACAGCACCAAAAGCGATACAGTTGACGGGTATCAAGACCCTATAGGCTGTTAGAGTCATTTAATGTGAATAAATCCAAATGACCAAGGCCCTTCCTTTTACTGTCTGTCATCTCGACTGTAGCGATAGCGAAATGGAGAGATC
>JBFHPZ010000515.1:0-2201 GCA_041592495.1 Gammaproteobacteria bacterium
GATATATTAATCAATAACTTAAGCAGTAATTTTATTGTAAATATAAATTTACTAGAATAAAAAAAGGCGACATAGTCGCCTTTTTTTGCACGATTCTAGCAATTACTGACTGGTCGTGGATTCATCCAGTTCACGATAAGCATTGATATAGTCTTTTGCAAAGCTGTTGAAATTCTCAAACTGTGCCTTGATGTCGTCTGTCAAACCGCCTTCATTAACCTTGTTACCGTCAAAATGAATAATTCTGTTGGCTTCAAGATCAAAGCTCTTCTTGTATTCAACAAATTCCTTACCCAGCTTTTCACGATAATCACTGAACTCCCGTTCCAGTGATTCCTTTCGTTCTTTTGCCTGTTGTTTGAACGATTCAAAATCATCCGCCTGGGTTTTGCGATGAATCTCAAAATCTTCTCCCGGTGATTCAATGTTAAGTTTGCCTTCCTGCAAAGCCACACTATTGCTTTCACCATCATCAAACACAATAAAAGTCGTGCCACGAATACCTATGGTAGCAAAGTTAGTTTTGACCTGTTTCGGCTGTTCTTTACCAAATACCTTGCGGAAAACGTAATACACTTTTCCACCCAGTTGCGACAACCAGCCGGACTGCTCAACACGTAAACGACTTTTCTCGTCCATTACCGACATGGCACCATCATCGAACTGCACAACCGCCTTGCCATCCTTACGGGTAACAATGGTATCCATCTCATTCACCAGAAACTGGGTTTTCTCAGGCTTACGTTCTTCACCTTCGCTGTTTACGATGTAAACATCTCCCTGAACCTTAACGATACGCGCCCTGAAATCTTCTTCAGCTTGCACACTCGTTGCAAGCACAAACAACGCGATTAGCCCGGATATATTTATCAGTTGTTTTGTGTTCATTGATATTCCCTTGCAGAGAAGTTGTTTTGGCAATAATAGCCGACATTAAGGCTTATGATAAGGGCGGAAATAAATACACCTGCGTACCCGGAAGCAGCAGGTGTATATTTAAACCATGGTTAATGAAACTTTAATCGAGCAGGTTATCCAGTCGATCCAGGTCATTGATGACACGCCATTTACCTCCACCATCTTCAACCCGCTTTGACCAGTTTTCAACACGCTGCATATATTCCCTTGGGTCCACATTATCGGATTGTAGCTTGGTTACATTCAGGGCAACGACGCTCACGCCCTCAAATAAAATGGGAAAGTCTCGAATGTGCCCTGCGCGGATTTCTTCCTTAAGATCGGAAAACACCAGTATGTACTTATGGCCGGCGCCTGTCTCATTAAGATACTCAAGTGCCTGCAACATACCGCCGGTTATATCGGTGTAGGAGCTTCCCTTAACCTCTTTGGCAAACTTATCCACCGACTCCAGAAAAGCTCGTTTCTGGGCATTGGTTTTGGATGGCCGTAAATCAAATGTGACCTTGGCTATAAGGTCTTTTTCGCTGAAGCTTTCACTATCGATACGCGCCAGCGCCATGGAGTCACCTGCATCCAGAATTCCCAGGAGATATTTGACTATGCCCTGGGCCTTTTCAATCTGACGGGTATAGGTGCCGGATGTATCCAGCAACATATACACTGCCCTGGTTGGTGGCTTTGAATCTGAACAGGCAACCAGCGTAGTTACTAGCAACACGGTAAAAATTAAAATGCTTTTTTTCATATCCGTTTCTCTTGAGTATTGGGCCTAGTTTTTAACCAGGGCGACCTTTTCTTTTTTATCCACACTCTTATGTTGAGTTTCCTGTTCTGCAGGTTTTTTATTCTTGATGGCCAATTCCAGTTTCAATGGCAGGAATATCACCAGATCGTAAATACTCACCATAAATCGCCCAATACCATTCATCAAGTTTGCAAATAAACGAATGGTGAATGACAGGGCGTGCAGCACCCAGGCCAACACCAGACCCAACACGGTGCGGAAGGAGTGAATGAATGACTCGAGCGGTATTGCGACAAAGGTCAGGGCAAAGGGCAGGATAAAGCCCATGACCATCTGCCCTACAGAAGGAATCCAGCGAAACTGGGGATCTTCCACATCAACGCCAGCCAGGACCTGAGTCAGGGCTTCACGATCTGCCGCCAGCATATCACGCATATAGGCCAGGGATGATTCAATGGTGGCAAATACAAACAGGAAGGTGAACGTCACCCAGAAAATGATCCGGCGCATTTTATCATCCAGTGAGCTGATCACC
>JBFHPZ010000516.1:0-2199 GCA_041592495.1 Gammaproteobacteria bacterium
GGAATGCGAATGCCGAGTTTGTCGTAATAGGGCTGTGGTTTTCGTAGCTCATCAAAGCCTTCTGAATAAGGTACGAAATGATCCATGTCCTGCCACATGCTGCGCATATACATATCCAGTTTGCGCTCGGAATCCATAAACAAAGTGCCGTGCCGTTCGCGCTGTAACATGGCGCGACTATCGGCAGATTGCAGACAGAAATAATCTTTTTGTCGATCCGGATGGGTTTTGTAATTGCGCACACCATAATCGATCCAGTTTTTTAATCCTTGCAGGGATAACTGGTTTAACAAATAGGGCATGTGGTTAAGCAAATCCGGTAAACCGGGACTGGGAATGGTGGAAGAGAAACCGTGGATGGAACTGGTGGTTCTATCCATCATGTCGAATACCACATCGATGTAATGTTGCATCTGTTCTTCGCTGCCAAGACGACGTGACGCTTCCGGCAAGGATTGCAAAAAAGGCAAAATGGCATTGCCATTCGGGCTGCGTGACATTTTCCATACGCATTGCGAAACCGTGTTGAGCATGGACTCACCAACGTGGTGTGCAATCGCCGGCATTTCTTCCAGATACACCAGTACCGGTTCAAAGCCGCGACCAATCATGCAAATCAGCGATGCGCCCTCGAGATAATCTTTGATGCCCTGCTCGGAAATCTGGCGCAGGGCATCATTGATGCAATCTTCAAAGCAATCTTCCAGCTGGCCGAAGCTGCATTTGAGTTTGTCGCGATAAACTTGTAAGTCGGGATTGGTCATAATTTCTTTTAAACCACAGAGGTCACGGAGGAACACAGAGTTATTAATAAGTCACAATAAGCGCGAAGCGCTCATTATAAAAATCTCTGTGCTTCTCTGTGACCTCTGTGGTTCAATCTTTTCTGTTCAAAAAATCAGGCAAAAATACTGCTGATGGCATGTGTCAAAGTATCACGTATGTCTTTGTCATCCGTGATGGGATCAACCAGTGCCATGGTGCAGGCTTCGAAGGGTTCAATGCCGGTATCGATCAGATTGGCTGCATAAACCAGTAAGCGAGTGGAGATGCCTTCATCCAGGCCATGCCCTTTAAGATGACGTGCGGTTTCGGCAACCTTGACCAGTTTGCCTGCGATGTCTTCAGCTATGCCGGTTTCTTTTGCAACAATAGCGGTTTCAACTGACGCTGTCGGATAATCAAAATTCAATGCAGTGAAACGTTGTTTGGTGGATTGCTTGAGATCTTTCATCAAACTTTGATAACCGGGGTTATAGGAAATCACCAGTTGAAAGTCGGGATGGGCCGCAATGAGTTCACCTTTTTTATCCAGAGGTAAGGTGCGACGATGGTCGGTCAAAGGATGAATCACAACAGTTGTATCCTGACGTGCTTCAACCACTTCATCCAGATAACAGATGGCACCAATGCGTGCAGCGGTAGTTAATGGGCCATCCAGCCAGCGAGTGCCATTGGCATCCAGTAAATAACGTCCCACCAGATCCGATGCGGTCATGTCTTCATTACAGGCGACGGTGATCAGGGGGCGGCCAAGTTTCCATGCCATGTATTCAACAAAACGGGATTTGCCACAACCGGTTGGTCCCTTGATCATTACCGGCAAACGTTTTTTATACGAGGCTTCATACAGAGCCACTTCATTATGCTGTTGTTCATAGAAGGGCTCGTCAGCGATTTTGTATTGTTCAGTGTTTATGTCAGTCATTATTAAATGCCTTTAACTGATTTTTAACCACAGAGGACACGGAGGTACACAGAGGTTAATTAATAAGTCGTTTTATTCCATGTTTGAGTCTTGTTACATTAAAGTTGATGAGTAATCCAACTTTCTTGTTGCTCATTTTTAAATACGATAGTAGTTGCGCTTCATGTAAGGATAAAAATCGTTCCACAGTTTTAAGCTCAACAATTATCTGGTTTTCTACAAGTAAATCTATTCTGTATCCATTATCAATAATATTGTCTTTGTATGTGACGGGAAGTGTTACCTGATTGAGAACAGATAAGTTCCGTAAAGCGAGTTCATGCTTAAGGCAACATTCATAAGTGCTTTCAAGCAATCCTGGCCCAAGTAGGGTATGCACTTCCATAGCAGCATCAAGAATTTCGCCACTTATACTATTTATTTCCACTCTGTGTACCTCCGTGTCCTCTGTGGTTAAAAAACAGGTTTGAATATACTTGTTAAATAATGAA
>JBFHPZ010000517.1:0-2177 GCA_041592495.1 Gammaproteobacteria bacterium
ATCAGAACATTCTTTACAATTTAATGAACTGATTATGACCAGAGACACTTCAAACATCAATGTATGCCTTCTCCTAAATGAGACATTGATCAACCGGAAAGCCGATCAAATACCTTTTGCGCGGTAGCGATAGCTGAGTCAATATTTTCTGCGAGCACATTGTAGTGCCCCATTTTACGACCGGGTCTTGCTTCATCCTTGCCATAAAGATGCAGTTTTATGGAAGGCTCGTTCAATAACTGCTGCCAGTCTGGATGCCATAAATCTCCCAGCAGGTTGACCATAACCACAGGCGATATCAGGCGAGAGTCTCCCGGCGGTAAATCACACATCACCCGCACCTGTTGTTCAAACTGCGATGTCACAGCTGCATCTTTGGTGTAATGCCCGCTGTTGTGCGGTCGTGGCGCCATTTCATTAAAAATTAATTGATCATCTGCTGTCACAAAAAACTCAACCGCCAGCACACCCACATAATTCATGGCTTCAGCCAGCTTGATGGCTTTGTTTTTGGCGGCTGTTGCAATCGCTTCACTGACCCGTGCAGGCACAATGGATTGATGCAACACACCGTTGCGGTGTTCATTTTCTGCCGGTGGATAGCACTGGATTTCACCTTTGGCATTGCGGGCAAGTAAAGCTGAAATTTCCAGTTTCAGTTGCAGTTTCTTTTCCAGCACACACTCAACTTGACCCATGCTCGTGAAAGCCTGAATTGCCTGTTCCAGGTTATCAACCACATGCTGGCCTTTACCATCGTAACCCAGTGTTGAGGTTTTCAATATGGCTGGAAAACCGACGGTAGTGGCTGCTAATTGCAGGTCTTTTTCATTAGAAATCGCGGCGAAGGGTGCGGGTGATATACCCGCTTTCTGGGCAAATTCTTTTTCCCGTATGCGGTTTTGCGCTATTTCAACACATTCCGCAGCAGGTGAAACCGGCTTGAATTGCGCTAGATAACGTAGGCTTTCAGCCGGTACATTTTCAAATTCAGTGGTAATGGCATCACAGCTCTGAACCATGCGCGCCAAGGCCGCCTGATCAGTGTAACCGGCCTGTATATGTTCATCAGCTATACGCCCGGCGGGGCTGCGTGAATCCGGATCCAGCACCAGGGTACGATACCCCATGGTTCTGGCGGCGACACAGAACATGCGGCCTAGCTGGCCACCACCTAACACACCTAAGGTTGCACCCGGTAACAGCATTTATGCCTCTGGCGGCAGGGTCATGGCAAGAACGGCTTCTTGCTGTTCAGCGCGGAAATCCGCCAACTTTTCCGCCAGTTCGTTATCGTTATTGGCCAGGATCGAAACGGCATACAAACCGGCATTTGCCGCGCCAGCTTCACCAATAGCAAAGGTAGCCACCGGTACCCCTTTGGGCATCTGAACAATGGACAACAAGGAATCCAGGCCTTTCAAGTAGCGCGAATTCACTGGCACGCCAAGAATTGGTAATGTGGTTTTAGCTGCCAGCATACCCGGCAAATGGGCGGCACCACCGGCTCCGGCAATAATACAGGCCAGGCCACGCTCGCGGGCGGTCGCAGCGTATTCGAACAATAAATCCGGGGTACGGTGAGCTGAAACCACACGGGTTTCATATTCAACACCAAATGCCTCCAGTTGCTCTATCGCGCACTTCATGACTGGCCAGTCGCTTTGGCTGCCCATCACTACACCAACTTTCATATTCGCCATATCGGCCCGCCTTTCTACCAGTCCGGCTTGAAGAAAACCGCGTATTGTATATGAAACCACCCCAATTGCGAACAGGATGCAGCCCCGGCATATTTTAACTACAATCCGGACTCAGTTTCATAACCGAGGTTATCATGGAAAAAGTACTCATTACCGGTGGCGCCGGGTTCATCGGCTCACATACCGCAGATTTGTTAATGGAACGAGGTATTCCGGTTAGGGTGCTGGACAATCTGTCATCGGGCCACAGGCACAATCTACCCTCATCCCACCCGTTGCTGGAGTTTATTGAGGGTGATATCTGCGATGCCACTACCGTTCGCCAGGCCATGCAAGGCGTCAGTCATTGTATGCATCTGGCTGCCCAGGTGTCTGTTGTCGCTTCCCTGGAAGATCCTGAGTTCTCGGCTAAACAGAATATTGTTGGCTTCGTGAATGTACTGGACGCCTGTTACAAAACGGGCGTAAAAAGAC